>DATLLB010000087.1:0-9126 GCA_035538075.1 Enhygromyxa sp. | reverse complement strand
ACCGGGACCGAGGTGGGCGACGGCGACGGAGATACGGGCGACGGCGATACCGGTGATGGCGACGGAGACACGGGCGACGGAGACGGAGACACGGGCGACGGAGACGGCGACACGGGCGACGGAGACGGAGACACGGGCGACGGAGACGGGGACGGCGATACGGGCGACGGCGACGGCGATGGCGATACGGGAGACGGAGATACGGGCGACGGAGATGGAGATGGCGACACGGGCGATGGCGACGGCGATGGCGATACGGGTGATGGGGACGGCGATACGGGTGATGGAGACGGAGACGGCGATCTCGGCGTCTGCGAGCCCGCTCCCGAAGACGACACCTGCGACACCTGCGTGAAGAGCAGCTGCTGCTCGCAGCTCGAGGCCTGCGTGGCCAATGCCGACTGCGAGTGCATCGTCACGTGCCTGGAAGAGGGCAACAATCAGTTCCAGTGCAACCAGATGTGCGGCGTCATGGGCATCAATCAGCCCGCCATCCAACTCGGTAATTGCACGAACACGAATTGCGGTCTCGAGTGCCTCTGACCGATCCGCGGAAATGACGAAAGGACCGTGGGCGGCCAAGCAGCCCACGGTCCTCTCCTGTTTCTACCAGCTATCCAGGACACGCGGTTCGGCACGCGAGCACGCCGTCGCCACACTGGTCGACTTGACTGCAGCTGGTGATTTCGCAACTCGCGTCCGGCGGACAAGTGACCGTGCAGCTGGAGGCCCCCGGACAATCGACCGCGCAATCGCCCTCACAAGTGAAGTCGCAATCGCCGGTGCCGTCGCACTCGGCGGTGCTCCCCGGGCCCATGGTCGCGTCGCAGCCCGACGTGCCCGGACACACGACGTGACAGTCGGCCCCGCAGGCCAGCGCACAACGAGCGTTGCCCTCGCAGAGCAGCGTCATGCCGGTGGTTTCACCACCAATTATGCAATCAGTGCCGCCGAGGCACGAGCAGGTGTTCTCTTCGGGGACACACTCGCACTCACCCGAGCATTCGAGCACCTCCACGTCCTCGTCGGGGTCACCGCAGCCGAGGAACAAGCCAATGCCGAGCGCCAGGGGGAGCAGGATGGATCGGGGGTGGATCATTGCGATGTCTCAGCTGCAGGTGCCGTCTTGGAACAAGGTCGCGCCCACGCAATCATCGCTCAGGCAGTGATTGTCGTTGTCGCACGGGTCACCAGTGCTGCCATCATAGCACATTCCGCTCACGCAATTGAGATCATTCGGACACTGCATCAATATCCCGCACGACGCCCCCTCCCCGCAGGCCAAAGTGTCGAATGTGCAATCGCCCATACAGCCCGGTACACCCTGGCCGAGCTCGAGGTCGTTGCAATCCGTGCCGCCGAGATCGGAGCCGTCGCACTCCTCGTCGCCCTCGCGCACCCCGTTGCCACACAGCTGGTTGCTGCATCCGGTCGCGTCGAGGTGGCAGCTCCCGTCGCAGCTCAGCTCGCCTGCGACGAAGCCGATGTCGGTGCAGGCCTGACCGCCGAGCTCCGACCCGTCACAATCCTCGCCGGGCTCGATGATGCCGTTGCCGCAGCCCGCCCCACCGCCACCGCCGCCCTCTTCATCGTTGGCCTCGTCGCTGGCCTCCTCGCCGCTGTCGGGCCCGCTGTCCTCGGTGCCGGTGTCGGTCCCGGCGGTGCCGGTCGCGGTCTCGTCCGCGACCCCGCCGTCGTTGCCGTCCGGTGCATCGTCACCGCACGCTGCAATCGCGCAAATCATCAACAGGCAGGCATGGGTGCGAATCAGCGAGATCATCGCGAGATTGCATCACGACCTGTCACTCGAGGTCAAACGCTTCGGTCGCAAGACAAACAAAAACGGGCCCGCGGTGGGCCCGTTTCGTGTGTGCCTGGGCCGCAGCTCAGGGCGGGGGACAATCGACGTCGACGAGCGTCACGTAGCGAGGCAGGGTCGGGAACACCGGATGCAGCACCTCGCACTCGCGCTCGGGGTGATCGACGGTGATCTCGTAGGCTCCGCCCACGTCGTCGGGCTCGATGTTGAACGCGACCCAGAAGGGCAGCAGCGAGTCGTCGATCACCTGCTTGTCGAGGACCGGCCCGTGCGAGTCCGGATCGGTGGAGTACGAGCTGCTCGGCGGCAGCGGCGGGTCGAAGGTGATGACCGCACCGGTCGCGCTCGGTTGCAGCAGTCGGACGATGATGATCGACTTGGTCTCATCGCTCACGATGTTGGGATCGTCCTCCTGGACGATCGCCAGCTGGCCGTCGATCAGCATGTTGCTGACCTGGCCGAGCTGCAGATCATCGGTGTCCATGCTCGGCAGCATGGCCGGGCGGATGCCGCCCCAGTACATCGACTCGTTGCCGTCGATCAGGAAGAACACCTCGGTGTTCGGCGGCATGCCGGGGATCGAGTACAGGCCGTCCGCGTCGCTGACGACGGGCTCGAAGCTCGGCATGTCCTTGACGTGCACGGTGGCGCCGGCGATGCCGGAGTTCAGGACGAAGTCCCGAACCTCGCCGCTGACGACGATCTCGGTCGGCAGCGGATCGCCGTCGCCGTCGCCATCACCGTCGCCATCACCGTCGCCGTCACCGTCACCATCGCCATCACCGTCGCCGTCACCCATCATGCTGTCCATGCCCTCTTCGGGGCCGGTATCAGTGTCGGCGGCATCACCAGTGTCGTTGGCGTCGGCGCCCGAGGTGCTGTCGTCGGCACAGGCTGCACCGGTCAGGCCGAGCATGACGACGAGCGCGAGAGGAAAGAAGCGGGGGGAGTGTTCGTGCATTGCAATGCTCATGTAGATCCTCCAAGCCGAAGCTCGGCTCTTGGAAGGCCCCAGCGTAACACCAAATGTCGGGAGCAGGCCCCGCCGATGTACTCACGCCGCGTCCGCGGCTGAAATGAATCTCAGGCGGCGCCGCAGCTGACGTCAGTACGCTGCCAAGCTCGCCATGCGCTCGCGGGTGGCGACGCGGGCACGGTGCAAACGGGTCTTGACCGCCGGGACCGTCAGCCCGAGCGCGCGCGCGACTTCGTCGGCCGAGAAACCCTCGAGGTCGCGGCGAACGAGGATCTCGCGGTCGACCGTGGACAGCGAGCCCATCGCCCCGAGCAGCGCCGAACGAAGCTCGTCGTCGGCGACGCGCTCGTACGGGGTGTGCTCGCAGCCCGGCAGCCGCTCGACCCGGGCGCCGAAGTCGACCCGCAAGTGCGAGATCTTGGCCTCGAGCGAGCGGCCTCGGCGACGACGAGCTCGATGCGTCCGCGCGATCGTGTAGGCCCACGTCACCAGGCTCGAGTCGCCGCGGAAGCGGTGGATGTTGGCCGCGATGCCGAGCAGCGTGTCCTGCAGAACCTCGGCCGCTTCCTCCGAGTCTCGGCACATCCGCTGACAGATCGCTTGCAGCCGGGGACGATGGCGGCGCAGCAACTCGTCGAGGGCAGGGCGGTTGCCGGCGCGGGCAGCTTCGAGAAGTTCGGACTCCGAGCGGGACGCTCGAGCGGTGCGGGTCACGGGCGCGCACGAAAGCAATCCGCCTGCCTACCCACGGCGCCGAAAAATTTAGTGAATTCAGAGTGTCATCTGGATCACGAAGCGGGGCCGGAGCCGCGGCTTCCGAGTGTTCGGATCCGGTAGCTCCGATCGGAGCCACCACCACGAGGTCGACAGCTCAGCTCCGCCGCGCCCGCTTGTCGACCGCGTACTTGATCGCCTTGGGCTTGAGCCGCTTGAACGCGCGGTACATCAGCGCCGCGTCGTCGTAGCGTCGCCGCGCTTCGACCTGAAGCGATCGTCGAACCAGCTCGCGCAGATCGGGGTGCTGTCGCTTGAGTCGCTCCCAGCCCTCCGGCGGCCACTCGAACGGCCACGTCGGCAGCTTGCCGGTCAGCAGCTGGTGGATCACGAGCCCGGCCGAGAACACGTCGGAGCGCGCCGACGGTCGACCCATCGCTTGCTCGGGCGCCATGTAGCCGACCGAGCCCGAGGCCGAGCCGACGATGGTCTTGCGCGCGAACTTGGCGATGCCGAAGTCGGCGAGGCGCAGGCGACCGTCGGCGAACAAGATCATGTTATCGGGCTTGATGTCGCAGTGGATGATGCCGTGCTCGTGCGCGTAGGACAGCCCCGCGAGCATCTGATCGATGTAGTCGAGCTTGGTCACCAGGTTCGAGCGCACGTGCAGGCGCTCGTCGAGGCTGCGCTCGCCGAGCGGCTGCACGATCGCAAACACGCCGTCGATGAAGTCGGCGTTCTTGAGCGGCAGGATGTTGGGGTGATCGAGCTTGGCGGTGATGCGAACCTCGCGACGAAAGTCCTCGAGGTGCTCCTGAGTGAGGTTGGCGAGCGGCACCTTCACCGCCACGCAGATGCCCTCGATCGTGTCGTAGGCCTCGAACACGTCGCCGAAGCCCCCGCGCGCCACTCGTCGCTTGAGGCGGTACTTGCCGAGTCGTTGTCCGACGCGAACCATGGTGTCTGCGGAGCCGCCACACGCGGGGCGGTGGCCGGCTCAGTCAATCACGATCCGGACGTGTCGGGGTCTCGCGTGGAGCGGAAATCTTCCTTGCGCAGACCGTGTCGCTTCATCTTCTCGAACAGCGAGCGCTCGGCGATCCCCGCTCGACGGGCGCAGTCACCGATGCGCCCGCCGCATGCGCGCAGCAGACCGATCAGATACGCCCGCTCGCCTGCGAGCAGCAGCTGCTCGCGGACTTGCTTCCACGGCTGCTCGAGCCACGCGGGCGGCAGCTCGACCGCAGCTCCGACCTCGCCCAGCGCGGGCCTCGCGGCCGTTCGCGTCACTTGAGCCGCGATCGCGTCCGACTGCACGCCGAGCGGCGCAGGCAGGTCGGCGGCCGTGATTGTCACTCCGGTGCACAGCAGCACCGCACGCTCGACCACGTTGATCAGCTCGCGCACGTTGCCTGGCCAGTCGTGGGCCGTGAGCCGCGCGAGCGCCTCTTCATTGGGGATCGGGATCGGTCGACCCAGTCGCGTGGCGAACTGCTTGGCGTAGCGGCGCGCGAGCTCGCGGATGTCCTCGGGTCGCGTGCGCAGTGGCGGGATGGTGAGCTCGACGACTCCGAGCCGATAAAAGAGATCGCGACGAAAGCGTCCGGCCTCCATCGCTCCGCGCAGATCTTGGTTGGTCGCGGCGACCACCCGGACATCGACCGGCAGCTCGCGATCGGCCCCGATCGGGCGGATGCGCTTGTCCTGCAGCGCGCGCAGCAGCTTGGCCTGCTGGGCGGGCGGAATCTCGGCGATCTCGTCGAGGAACAAGGTGCCGCGGTGGGCGAGCTCGAACTGCCCGCGCCGGCTTCGGACCGCCCCGGTGAACGCGCCGCGCTCGTGCCCGAACAGCTCGCTCTCGAACAGCTCGCCAGGGATCGCCGCGCAGTTGAGCGCGACAAAGGGTCCGCGGCTGCGCGGACTCCAGGCGTGCAGCAGCTGGGCGATGCGCTCCTTGCCGACGCCGGTCTCGCCGAGCAGCAGCACCGGTGAGTCTGCGACCGCGACTCGACGCACGGTCTCGAGCAGCTCGCGCATCACGAGGCTGGCCGCGACGAGAGGCTCGGGCTCGGGCGAGCCCGGCCTCGTCGCCTGCGCTCGCGCGATGCTCTCGTCGCGTCGCCGCTCGAACACCGACGCGAGCGCCTCGGCCAGGCCCTCGCTCGACAACCCCGTCCACAGCACGGCCACGGAGCCGGCCCCGAGCAAGGCCGCGTGCGTGCGCGGATCATCGTCGAGGTGCAGCAAGATCAGCCCGGTGCGCTCGGGCAGCGCCTCGAGCTGATCGACGAGCTGGCGGATCAGGTCTGGATCGGTCCCGCTCGTTGCGACCGCGATCAGCAGATCCTCCGGCTCACGACGCAGCCGCTCGATCAGCTCGACGTCATCGTCGAGCTCGGACAGCACCACCGAGTCGAATCGCCGCCGGGCGATCGCCTCCTCCAAGGTGTCGCCGGGTGCGGGCTCGACCTGCAGCGCACGTCGGACCCGCTCGGCCAAGGCGAGCTCGCGGATCAAGGTGCCGACCCGGATCAGCATGTGGCGGGCCATGGTACGTCGAGCCCCCGTCGGCACTCGGGTGCGCTCGGCGCTCGAGCACAATCGACAGTGAATTCCAGGGTTTGAGCGTCAGGCAGGCGCTCGCGCCGAGGCTCGCCCGAGCCCGCGTCCAACCCCGGCGCAGCTGTGCACCGTTTTTTCGCGGGCCGGCTCCAAACTCTGCGATACCCGCCGGCCATGAAGATCTCACGAACGCTCGCCACCATCCCGCTCGCTCTCGCGCTCCTGGCCCTCCCGGCCTGCGACAAGAAAGAGGACAAGAAAGAAGACAAGAAGGCGGACAAGAAGGACGCCAAGTCTGACGACAAGGCCGCCAAGGCCGAGCCCGCCGCCGAAGAAGAGGCGGAAGAGCCCGACGCCGAAGAACCGGAGTAAGCTGTCCTCGACGTGTCTGGAACTCGTCGCGCACCCGGTCCTCCGCGCGAGGACGAAGGACGTTCGGGCGATCCGACGCAAGCCTACTTGCGGCAGGTCGGTCGTGTTCCGCTACTGACTCGCGACGGTGAGCTCGAGCTCGCACGACGTCGCGATCGAGGCGAGGCCGTGGTCAAGGCGGCGGCCTTGCCTTCGCGACTGGCGGCCGAGCTGCTGCGAGCAGCGATCGCCGAGGATCCATCCGAGTCAGCTCGACGCGAGCTCGAGGCGTGCTTGCAGACGCACGAACGCCATCGGGCCGCGTTCGAGCGCAACGACGGCGAAGCGGCCGACAACGCGCTGCGCGAGCTCTCCGAGCAAGTCGAGCAGCTGCCGCTGAGCGCCGAGGCGTGGGCGTTGCTGACCCACGATCTCGACGCGACGCTCGCGAGCGACGTCAGCAATTTCGACGAGCTGCAGCTCACCGCGCTCGAGCAGCGCAGCGGGCATCGCCGCGAGCGCTGGCCGTCGCTGCTGCACGAAGTCGAGCAGGGTCGGCGTACGGCCAAGAAGGCTCGCGCCGATCTGGTCGTCCACAACCTGCGCCTGGTCGTCGCCGTCGCCCGCAAGTACGCCCACCACGGCCTGCCGCTGCTCGACCTCGTGCAGGAGGGCAACCTCGGGCTCATGCGCGCGGCCGAGAAATTCGATCCGAGCCGCGGCTTTCGTTTCTCGACCTACGCGATCTGGTGGATTCGCCAGTCGGTCACGCGCAGCCTCGCCGATCACGGCCGCACCATCCGCTTGCCGGTCCACGTGGTCGAGAGCCTGCACAAGCTCGCGCGCCTGCGTCGTGAGTACGTCGGCAGCCACGGCCGCGAGCCCACGCCCGAGGAGCTGGCCGAGCGGCTCAACGTTCCGGTCACGCGCGTCCGTTTCCTGCTCACGCTCGGCGTCGAGCCGACCTCGCTCGAGTCGCCGATCGGTGAGGACGGTGAGCTGCGCGACCTGATCGAAGACGAGAGCGCCGCCGATCCGGTCGCGTGCCTGCACGAGCTGCAGCTGACCGGCAAGCTCCAGCGCGCGCTGGCCTCGTTGACCAGCCGCGAGGAGCGAGTGCTGCGGCTGCGCTTCGGGATGGACGGCGAGGACGAGCAGACGCTCGAGGTCGTCGGCCGCGAGTTTGCGCTGACCCGCGAGCGGGTCAGGCAGATCGAGGCGAAGGCGCTCCAGAAGCTGCGCCGTCCGAGCGCCGCGTTGATCGGCTAGCGGCGGCTAGCGCTTCAGTCGGCCTTCCATGCGGCTTGCAAGGCCGGCCGCGCTTGCAGGCGTGCGAGCCAGTCTCGCAGCTCGCGGTGACCGTCGACGGCCACTCCGCAGTAGGTGCTGTAGAGGATCACATTGCCGACGATCGCATCCGCGAGCGTGAACGATTCGCCCAGCAGCCACGAGCGGCCAACCAGCCGTCCGTTCAAGATCGCGAGCAGATCCTGCAGCTCGCTCTGCACATGCTTCACCTGCCCCGCGTGGTGCAGCTCCGCAGGCGTGCGCTCACTGCCCGCGAAGATGAGCCGCTGCAGCGCCGCCCCGAAGGTGACGTACGCCCAGGTCGACCACGCCAGCGCGACTCGCCGCGCGGGGTCGTCCGCCGCCGGCCACAGGCCACGCTCGACGCCGAACCTGTCGCCGAGCCACTGCATGATCGCCAGCGCCTCGAACATCGCAACGCCGTCGACGACCAGCGTGGGCACCTTGCCATTGGGATTGAGCGCCAAGAACTCCGGACGGCGCAGCTCGCCAGAGGCGAAATTGACGCGGACGAGACGGTGCGGGATGTCGAGCTCGGCGATCGCGTGGACGACGGGGCTGGCGCTCGACATGGGTGCGTAGTAGAGGGTGATCTCCATCGACGCACCTTAAGCTGCATTGCGGTCAGAACTTGTCCTCGATTGTCGCTACGATGAATCGGTGGACACGTCGGTCCGGCTCTTGCGTCTGCTCTCGCTCCTGCAGGCGCGCGGCTTCTGGCCGGGGGCCGAGCTCGCCGAGCGTCTCGAGGTCACGCCCCGCACGCTGCGGCGCGACGTCGATCGCCTGCGCAGCCTCGGCTACCCGGTGCGATCCAGCTCGGGCGTGGCCGGGGGCTATCAGCTGGGCGCGGGCGCTTCGTTGCCGCCGCTGCTGCTCGACGACGACGAGGCGATCGCGGTCGCGCTCGCGCTGCGCACCGCTGCGGCGGGGACCGTCGTCGGGATGGAGGAGGTCGCCGTGCGGACGCTGGCCAAGCTCGAGCAGGTGCTGCCCGCCCGTCTGCGCCAGCGCGTGAACGCCCTGCACGACGCGATCGTGCCGCTCTACTTCGCCGGCCCGCGCGTCGAGCCGCGGCTGCTCTCGACACTCGCAGGGGCGAGCCGCAATCACGAGCGTGCGTCGTTTCGCTATGGCGACATCGAGGGCCGCGTCGCGGAGCGTACGACCGAGCCGCACGGCCTCGTGCACGCGGGCTCGCGCTGGTACTTGGCGGCGTGGGACGAGTCGAGGGCCGACTGGCGGACCTTTCGGGTCGACCGGATCCTCGGCGACGTCACGCTCGGCTCCCGCTTCGTTCCGCGCGAGGTGCCTCATGGCGACCTCGCGGCGTACGTGTCGAACTCCGTCGCATCTCGACCCTATCCCTTTCGCGCGCGCGTGGTCTTTCATGCGC
>DATLLB010000086.1:0-19013 GCA_035538075.1 Enhygromyxa sp. | reverse complement strand
AGCTTCGGCCGCGGGCTCTCGCAGCACCGCGGACAGATCGCGCTCGGGGATGTGATCGTCGGGATCGATGATTACGAGGTCAGCAACTATGATGACCTGTTCAATGCGCTGGATCGCTACGAGCCCGGCGACACCGTGCAGGTCAAGGTGACTCGCGGTGGGGAGGTCTTCGCTATCGAGACCACCCTCGCGCTGCTCGACGGCTGATTGCGGACGGCGCGCCCGGCGTGATACGCTGGCGTGATGGATGCTATCGCGCGCCTGCTCAACGCCGGGGACACCGTCGAGGCCGTTCATCAGGCAGCTTGGTACGTGTTGCTGCAAGAGTCGGGGCTGCTCTCGGAGCTCGGATTTCAGACTTCGGCGGAACGGAAAGTGACCTGGGAGCCGAAGGCGGGGCTCTTCGATCTCGAGGTTGCGGGGGATGGGCAACCGGTGTGGATCGAGTTGAAGGTCGACTCGGACCTGAGCGAGTGGCAACTCTCCAGGCAACTCCCGTATACAGCCTCGGGAACGGTACTGTACGCGCTGCTCGGCCTTACGGCCCTCCGTGCACGCCCCTCGATGACGAATAGGATCGCAGCTGGTGGTGGTCACGTGCGGACCGGAGCTGATATCGCTGCCGCATTAGATCGAACTAGCGTCAAGGCAGACATCGCACCCGGCGTCGCCGAGCTCGCGCGAGCGTACGCCGCCCAATTGCGAGAGCTAACCGACCGAGGCAGCGCGTTTCGGAGCGCTGATCCCTGGACACCTTTGAACGACGTGTTCTTGTACGAGCTGCTCCGCACGAACTGCTCCGTGATGCACGATTCCACTATCGCCTACGTCTCCAACCCCAGTGGGGGATTTCAGGCGTGTCACTGGGGGTGGTTCGAGGCTGACGCAGGAGTGTGTAGCTATCTGCAATGGGAAGGACAGCACCAAACGCCACCCAAGCTCTGCATCAAGATCCATGTCACAGGGTCGGCGGATCGCGACACGGCGAAGGCGGCTGCGGCACGATTTCTGGCGGACCGAAAGCTGACCTCCACGACTGTCAAACGTCCCCAGACGTTGCGCAGTGGGAAGACCATGACCGTCGGCATCATCGATGGTCTCGACGTCCGAAGTGAGTCCAGCTGGCAAGCCGTGCTTGACACGATGGTCGAAGCAACGCGGTTGACTCGAGAGCTGGCCGAGCACCTGCGGGCACGCTGAGATCATCAGTGTTCGTCGATGACGAGCTTCTTGCAGCTCGCGCAGCGATGCCCGGTCGCATACGGCCGCGACAGCAACGACTGCCGCCCCACGCTCACACCGTTGAACGCAAACGCGCCCAACACCAGCTTCTGCCCCTCATTGAGCCACTTCAGCGGATAGCGATCCCCATACAGCCTCCCAGGCGTCATCGCGCGTCCGCACCAGGGGCAGTTCATACAGCAGCCCTCCGCGCGGCCCAGGCCGCTTCCGGATCCAGCCCCAGCGCCCGCAGCCGCGGGAAGATCTCCGCCTCCAAGCACGAGTAGAAGATCATCGCGTACTGATGCCCGGTCAGCACGCCGAGGTTCGGCTCGCCGCGCTCGATCACGATCTCGCTGTTGGCCACGTCCGCGATCCCGATCTCCCCGCACACCGATCGCTCGAAGCCCGCAAAGTCACTCGCGAGCTCGCTCTGCAGCCGCTCGCGCGAGCCATGACTCAACTTCGGCAGCAACAGCTCGAGCGCCTCGAACCCAAACGTCGCGTGCAGGTGCTCGTCTCGCAGGATCTGCCGACTGACCGCCTCCGCGAGCGGCTCGGTCGAGACCACGACCAGCGCCTCGAGCATCGGCTTGCTCAGCGTCTCGCCCAGGCAGCACGCGGTCAGGATCGCCTCGGCCGCCCAGGCCAGGCGCGGCTCGGGATCGTCGAGCTCGCGCGGGCTCGGAGGATCGCGCCAGGGCGGACGCGGCTGCGGCCAGCGAAACACCTTCGGCTCGAGCGCGGGACCCTCGGGCCAGATCGCCAGAGCCATGGCCGCACACAGCTCGGCGTGGCGGACCTCGTCGGTGATCATTCGGGCGAGACAACCGAGCAGCTCGAGCTCGACGCACGCGGTCGCCAACACCTGCGTGAGCTGGCCGAACTGCTGCACCGACCCATGCTCGTTGCGCGCTCGACCGGCCCACTGGATCGCGGCCGCGCGGCGCTGCGCGAGCGGCCACGGGGTCGGATCGAAGCTGGCGAAGTCGGGCCACGGATCGCGGTGGACCTGCTTGCGATGCACGCTGCCGAGCCGCTCGCCCGCAGGCGCGAGCATCTGCTCGGTGCCGACGCGCTCGCGCTGATCGGGCTCGCTCGCTCGACTCGCAGCCATCGGCGCGACTACTTCGGGTCGGGCACGGGACCCGGATTGATGCCGCTCGCTCCGGTGGGCTCGGGCAGCACCGGCTGCTCGGGCCCCGGGTTGACGCTGACGGGCTGCGGCGGCAGCTCGGGCTCGGGACCGGGGTTGGGCACCGGCTTCGCCGGCTCGGGCTGCGGACCTTCGTTGACGGTCTTCACCTTCACCTCCCGCGTCTCGGACTTGTCGGATTTCTTCGACTCCTCCGGGGACTTGGTCGTGGTGCAGGCCGCGGCGCTCATCGACAGCGACGCGGTCAACAAGCTGGTCCCGACGGCAAAGCTCAAGCGGCGCGGCGGCGTGCTCATGGGGCGATCATCGCCCCACGCCAGCGTTCGCCGCAAGCGCGTCGCCGCAGCTCGCAGACACCTCCCCGATCGGCCTGCAGAGGCTCGAACCGCGCGCCAACGGTGCTAGGTTCCGGGCATGGACACGCTCCTGCGTGCAATCAACGAGCCCGAGACCATCCGCGTGGTCGCAGCGACCACCACCGAAGCGGTGCGCGAGGCCTGTCGTCGACAAGAGGCGCGCGGCGTCGCGGCGATCGTGATCGGTCGCGCGCTCACGTCTGGCGCGTTGCTGGCGACCCTCGCCAAGGGTGAGCGCGAGCGCGTGCGGATCCAGCTGGGCGGGCACGGTCCCGTGGGTCAGGTGATCATCGACGCGCATGGCGACGGCCGCGTGCGCGCGTGCGTCGAGCGACAGCTGAGCGAAGCGCAGCTCGAGGCGATCGTGATCGGTCAGCGGCCCAGCACCGCGAGCGCGGTCGGGACTCGCGGGCACGTGGTCGTGACCCGCGACCTCGGGCTCGCGACGCCCTATCAAGGCACCGTCGACATGCGCTCGGGCGAGGTCGACGAAGATCTCGAGCACTACCTCGACGCCAGCGAGCAGCTGCCCTCGACCCTGCGCACGGAGGTCGTGCTCGATCAGCACGGCGAGGTCCTGCGCGCAGCCGGGATCCTCGCGCAGAGCTTCCCAGGCAGCGATCCCGAGCTGATCGCCGCCGTCCGCAAGCGCCTGGCCGGCGACGCGCTGCGCACGATCATCGCCGCACACGAGCGCGACGTCGAGGATCTGGTCGGGCTCGCGCTCGGCGGCGCGAGCTTCCGCGCGATGCTCGAGCACCCCGTCACCTTCCACTGCCCGTGCGGACCCGAGCGGGCGCTGAGCGTGCTCGCAACCCTCGGCGCCAGCGACCTCGAGGCGCTGGCCGACGAGCAGGAGCAGACCGAGGTGCGCTGCAACTTCTGTGGGCAAGCGACGATGGTCGCTGCGCCCGAGGTCCGCCGGCTCGCCGCCCGCCTCCGCCGCGCGCAATCGTAGAACGTATAAACTGCGAGCCCACGTGGTGACCCGCTCATGCCCAGCACGACGCCCAAGCGCTTCCGCGTGATCCCACAAGAGCAGGGCATGACCCTGCGCAACCTGTTGGCCCGACGCGTGCGCGAGCTCGACCGCGAGTCGGCCGGCAAGCTCATCCGCGCCGGAGGGGTCTACGTCAACAAGCTCCGCGTTCGACTGCCGCAGGTGCTGGTCGCCCCGGGCGAGCGCGTGACCGTGCACCTCGACGCGCTCGCGGCCGAGCCCCTCGATCCTGCGCTGCTGAAGTTCGTGCATCGCGACCCCGACTTCGTGGTGCTCGACAAGCACGCGGGCGTGCCGGTCGCGGCCACCCGCGAGACGGCGGTCGGCTGTCTGAGCGAGGCGCTGATTCACGCGCTCGCGACCGAGGGCGTGAGCCGGCCGTACGTCGGCGTGGTCCATCGGCTCGATCGCGGCGCCTCGGGGCTGGTGCTGTTCACCGTGCGCAGCGTCGCCAACAAGTCGCTGCACAAGCAGTTCGTCGAGCACAGCATCCGTCGTGGCTACCGCTTGCGCGTGCAGCCCAACCCGGGCGCGGGCGCTCCCGCGGCGGAGATCCGCTGCGACGCGCCGCTCGTGAAGCTGCGTGAAGGCGGGGTGGAGATCGCTCAGCCGGGCGCGAGCGGTGCGATGTCGGCCGTCACCCATTTTCGCCACGTCGCCGAGGTCCCGCCGCTGAGCGGCAACGGGCCGAGCGAGCACCTGCTCGACGCCGAGCTCGAGACCGGACGCACCCACCAGATTCGCGCCCACGCGGCCCACCTCGGCTTTCCGATCGTCGGCGATCGTCGCTACGGCAGCGCGAGCACGGACCTGCACGAGCGCCTGTGCCTGCACGCGTGGACGCTCGAGTTTGCCCACCCGCAGACCGGCGCGCCGCTGCGCTTCGAGGCGCCGCTGCCCGACTGGGCGCAGGTGCCCGCCGTCTATCGCTGATCACTCAAGGCTTGCTGCACTTCGTGCGTGCGACCTGATCGAAGGGCACGACCGCCGGCGCGATCGGCCTGCCGGCAAAGAAGTCCTCGACCAGCTGCGGACGATGCAGCCACGGCTCGAGATCGGCGAAGTCGCAGCTCGGCAGCGCGAGCGCCTCGCCTACTCGAAAGGTGCGGTCGCGCGTACGCTCGATCGGCGGCGTGCCGACGAAGCGACCGTCGTCGAGCATCGCCCAGTTGGGCCCGAGCGTCAGCGCGAGCCCATCGAGCGTGCGAACCACCCGATCGTGACCCGACATCGACCAGCGCCAGCTCGGATCGAGCGTGCCTTCGACCCTCACCACGCCCTCCGTCACAAGCTCGCTGGTGTAGGAATTCCACGCGCGCTCGGGCGCACGCCCGCCGGTGAACAGCAAGCGACCATCCTGACTGAACGCGAGCCGCTGCGCCGCGGGCTCGTCCCAGCGCGCGAGCAAGGTGCCGCTCTCGACTGCGAACACTCGCACCTCACGCTCGCCGAGCGTGGCCACGCGCTTGCCATCGGGGCTCAGCGCGGCGGCGCGGACTCGCTGCTCGATCTGCACCACCGAGCTGTTGGTCCGCGGATCGAGCAGCTCGAACACATCCTCGTCCTGCAGCGCGAGCAGATCGTGGGTGTTGGCCAGCGCGGCGTCGATCATGCTGCCGCGCCGATCGACGAGCACCTCGAGCCCCGCGTCGAGCACCGTCAGGCGTCCGCCGTGCTCGATCGCCAACCACCCGCCCCGACCCCACAGCCACTCGCTGTTGCGCGAGAACGTGCGAGATCGACTCCCGCTGCGCACGCGCAGCTCGGCCGGGCAGCGCAGCAGCTCGATCGCGAGATCGGGCGAGACGTCGACGCGGTCGCAGTCCGGGCTCGCCGGATCGAGCGCGCCATGCTCGACACGCTGGCCGTTGGCGTCGACGTACGCCCACTCGATCACCGCCTTGCCAGCCGCATGACCGAACGCCTGCAGCTCGAAGCCATCGTGCGCGAGCGCCTCTTCGTCGTCGCGCAGCAGCTCGAGCCGCTCGAACGCGGGCGTCGGCTCGGTCCGCAGCACCGCCAGACCGAACGCCCACTCGCCGCCGTAGAGCGTCGCTTCGGTGTAGTCGGCCAGCCACATCGTGCTCGCGTCGACCCGCCAGTGACCGCCGCTCGACTGGTACTCGGTCATCTCGTCGGGGATCGAGCGATCCCAGTCCTCCCACGCCAGCGCGCTGTGGCGACCGGCGAGCGGATAGACGGCCAGCGACTGTCCGAGCTCATAAAACGGGTTGGGATCGTCGTGGATCACCAACAGCCACTGCCGCGTCGGATCGGTGAACGCGAGGTCCATCACCCGATCATCGTTGGAGCGAAACGCCTGCACGCTGGTGCCCGAGTCGTTCCACAGCTCGATCTGCGTGTGCCAGTCGAAGAAGTCCGCCTCGTAATTGTGCTTCGACTTGGTCCTGCCGTTCGGCCGCTTGACGTCATGGCTGACCAGCACGCCGAGCGAGCTCCAGGCGATGCGGATCGCGTCGATGCGCTCGCGCTTGTCCAGCTGCGCGCGCTTGCTCAGCGTCGCTCGCCGCTGGCCCGTGTCGGCGTCCCACAGCTCGACCCCGCCGCCCTCGCGCACGAGCGCCAGCCGATGCCCGCGCGGCTCCCATGCGAACGCACGCACCTCGGCGCAGCCACGACACTCGAGCGTCTGCACCACCGCGCCCGCCGAGGAAATCTCGACGTTGGCTTTGGCGATCGCGGCCGTCAGCGCGCCGTCGAACGAATTCGGATCGACCCCATAGCCGAGCACCAGCTCGGGCGCCGGCCACTGCGTGCACGGATCGATCGACGGCTCGTTCCAGGGCCCCAGGCGCAGCCCCGACTCGATGTCCCAGACGTCGCAGCCATCGTCGCTCGGCTCCGCCAACCAGTTGCCGTGGGGATCGAGCGTCCACTCGGCAGGCGGCGACTGCAGGTACTCGAACTGCACGACCTCGATGATCGGCGCGCCGTCGGGGAACACGATCGGCTCAATCCGCGGCTCCGGCCAAGGTCGCAACGCCGGCTCGCCAGACTTCGCCTCACCCGTCGTCACCTGGGCCTGCGGCGGCGTGGAGCCGTCGGGGAGCTCGATCTCCGCCCGCACCGTGCAGCCCAACAACGCGATCAAGCCGGTCGCTGGCAGCCGCCGCATCCGAGGATCATGGCGGTCGCGAAGACGTTCGGCAAACTCAGGCCGCGACCGCGAGGGGCCGCGGCTGCACGACCCTGCGCTGCGCCGCCAGTCGCAGCGCGAGCTCGCAGAGGCGCTGCCGGCTCTCGGTCTCGGTGCGCGCGAAGATCGAGTGCAGGTGCTTGTGCACGGTCGTCTCGCGCAGCCCGAGCTGCCGGGCGATCGCGGCGCTGCTGCGTCCGAGCAACACCTCCTGCAACACCGACCGCTCGCGCGCGCTGAAGCGATGCGCCTGGACCAGCGCGTCGAACAGCGAGGCAACCAGCGGGTGATCGAGGGGAGCGACAACGAGGGCGTTCATCGTGGGACCACGATCGCCCGCCAACCTGCGAACCGTCAGGGACGACGGTGCCACCGATCGGTATCCCACCCAGCGCGCAGGCGGGGGTGCAGAACCGCCCTCGAACGGAGCGTCACCCGTCGTCACCGCGGGACCACGAGCGAGGCCACGAGCGAGGCCATGGAGGTGTGGTGGATCACAGGCCAATTCTTTCCTCGTCGACCGGTGCGGCGCGGCTATCCTGGCTCTCGCATGCGCGTCGTCTCGCTCAGCGCCCTCCCCTTTGCGCTGTCGCTCGCCTGCTCTTCGGCCGATCGACAACCAGCGCCGAACCAGGACGAGGCGACCGCTCGCGCCGAACCGACCGAGCTTGCGGACAAACCCAAGCGCCTGCCCTTCGATCAGCGGCGACCCTTCATCGGCGACCCAGCCCCGCCGCTCTCGCTCGACACCCTCGCAGGCACGCGCGTGTCCTTGCCCGGCTCCAACGCCGATCGGGCGGCCGTGTTGATCTTCGGCTCGTTCAGCTGACCGCCGTTTCGCATGAAGACTCCTCGGTTCGAGGAGATGGCGCTGCGCTGGCGAGACAAAGCGGACTTCTACATCGTGTACACCCGCGAGGCCCACGCGAAGGCCCGCGACGCCGAGCCGCTCGGGCGTGCGGCCGATCATTTGATCGCCCAGGATGCCGACGGTGACAACGCGGTGAGCCTGGCCGAGTACCAGGGCCCGGTGGAGATGTTCGAGCCCTTCGACATGGACAAGGACGGCGTCGTGCATGCGCACGAGCTGCTCGCCGCCCGCAAGATCACGCAATTCGACGGGATCGAAGAGCCGACCAGCGCGGCCGAGCGACTCGCCCTCGCGCGTCGCTTTCGGGACGAGGTGCCCGGCGAGATTCCGGTGCTGCTCGACGAGCTCGACAATCGCACCTCCGAGGCCTACGGCGGCGCACCCAACAGCTTGTTCGTGATCGCGCCCAATGGAACGATCAGCCACAAATTCATGTGGGCCTCGACCCGCGACGCCGAGCGTGCGCTGGCCGAGCTGTTTGGTGAAGCGCCGCCGGAGCGCGAGTCACCTGCGATCGACTGGCGCGTGATCGAGGCCGAGCTGGCCGCCGCCGAGCGCTCGAACAAGCCCATGCTGCTGCAGTTCACCGCGCCGGGCTGCGGCGCCTGTGCGACGATGGAGGCCAAGACGCTGGCCGATCCGCAGATTGCACCGCAGCTGCAGGACTACCACCGCGTCACGCTCGGAGTGGAGCGCGACGACGCGTGGGCGCTGTTCGAGGCGCTCGAGCTCAGCGCGACCCCGGCCTTCGCAATCGTGACGCCCGCGACTCGATCCGTGCTCGGCAAGATCCAGGGGTTCGCCGAGCGCGAGCCATTCCTCGAGTTCCTCACCACACCTGCGAATCCACGATGAGCCCAAACAGCCCATCTGGTGCGAACATCAACCGCGCGCCGGATGGGAAGCACAGGTAGCTGAGCTCGGGCAGCGAAGGGCTGGTCTCGTGGCGAAGCTTGGCCCACCCGGCCCGCCGAAATTCTTCGCTGACGGCCCGCCGGCCCATGTTCCGACGCAAGAACCCCATGTCGGTCGGGCGCCCGTCCGTACCCGGCACGCCCGGTCGATCGAAGTGGTCGGAGTAGATGCGCCGCAATCGATCGTTGCCATCGAAGACCAGCTCGAACACGCCGTAGACCCACAGCGCATCGTCGAGGCCGTGAGTATCCGGAGCGCCGAGTCGATCCTGCACCTGCTCTCGCGTCGCCCACAGACCGATCCCACCGAGCGTGGCGGTCTCCAGCACCTCGAGCACGGACAGCTTCGTCAAAGCCAATCCACCAGCGCCGGCAGCAGACGATCGGCCCACGCGGCCTCGTTGTGCGGCGCGCCCGGATCCCAGCGGTAGAACAGATCCTCTTCGTCGACCCACCCCCACCCGCGCAGCGCGTCGGCGAGCTCGACATTGCCACAATAATTATCGGACCCGTCCTCCGGGCACCCGAGCCCCTCGTCGCCGCCGCTGTCCAAATAGATGCGCAGACCGACCGGTGGCGCCCCGGCGTAGCTGTCGATGATCGTCGGATTGGCCGCGCCGAAGATGCCCCAATAGACCGTGCCTGACAGCGACGCCACGCTGCCAAAGACATCGGCGTGGCGAAGGCCAATGTACAGGCTCACCAGGCCGCCGAGCGACGAGCCCATCACCGCGACCTGCTCGGGCGCGCTCGCGGCCGGATACCGCGACTCGATGAAGGGCTTGATCCCGCCCACGAGAAAGTCGGCATATTCGTCGGCGCGGCCGCCCACCAGCATGCCGTCGATCACATCCTGGACCTGCGTGTATTCATCGAAGCGCGCGGCGGTGTTGTCGATGCCCACGATGATCAGCGGATCGAGCACCGCGTCGGCGATCGCCTGCTCGACCGTCGCGCTGACCTGCCAGCCGCCGAACAGCGCCTCGGGCGAGAACAGGTTCTGCCCGTCGTGCATGTACAAGACCGGCAGCGCCGACTCGGCCTCGGCTCCGGGCGGCAGATATACCGTCAGCGTGCGCAAGGCCAGCTCGCCGATCGCCTCGTCGAATTCCGGCCAGCGCTCATGGTGACCGCGATCGGGCAGCGCGTCGATCTGTGAATACTCGCCGAACTGATCCCACGAGAAGCGCCGCGCGAGCGGATCGGCGAAGAACTCGGCCCCGTCGCGCACGAGCTTGTAGAGCCCGGCCGGCGGCGTCTCGAGCTCGACGATCGCGTAGTAAAAGCCCGGCGTCGGCTCGGCGAGCGGGTGTGCGGCGGCGTCCCAACCGTTGAAGTCGCCGGCCAGCGCGAGCGCCTGATTCGGGGCACCCGTGTGCACGATGGCGAGCTTGTTGGCCTCGGCGATCGGAAAGCCATGCTCGCCGTAGCTGACCTCGCGCACGAACGCGGCGATCAGGCTCGCGCGGACGTCCGCCGAGCGCTCGCTCGCGATCGCCGTCAGCAGCTGCTCGAGCCGCTCGCAGTCGCTGAGCGGCTCGAGCAGCAGATCGGGCGGCAAGTCGCCGCTCTCGCTCTCACTCTCCCCCGAAGACTCGGTAGACTCCGACGCGCCGGTCTCCTCGTCCGCGACGCCCGACCCTCCGCCGCACGCCCACGCGAGCCCGCACGCCAACAACGACCACCCACGCCGCCGCATCAGCGCTCCTCGACCGCGATGATCAGCCCGTCATCGACCCAGCGTCGCAACCACTCTGCGACCTGCATCGGCGCCGCCGCGTCACCGGCCAGCCCCTCGATCTGCGTGGCGCCCGAAGCCGCCGCGCAGATCTCCAGGAATGTGAGCCCATCGAGCAGCGCGAGCAGTGCTCGGGCCTCGGGGGCCTCCACGTCGCGGTGATGGACGGTCAGATCCCTGCGCCAGATCAACGCGTGCCCCGGCTGCGGCGGATGGCGACGACGCGCGTGGCCGAGCGACTGCCCCTCACGACACAGCACGTACATGGGCGTGAACGGCCGCGAGGTCGCCCGCAGCCGCACGGTCCTGCTGGTCGCAAAG
Organism: Enhygromyxa sp.; assembly: GCA_035538075.1. Classification (GTDB taxonomy): domain Bacteria; phylum Myxococcota_A; class Polyangia; order Nannocystales; family Nannocystaceae; genus Plesiocystis. The sequence continues at coordinate 8,279 of DATLLB010000086.1, read as the reverse complement.
CGCAGCCCCGGCCAACGATCGAGCTCGATCGCCTCGAACGCCTCGCGCGTCAGCGGGCGCTCGTCGGGGAAGTCGAGGATCTGCACGCGATCGAGCTCGATCCACGCGACCTCGACCAGCTCCGGCTCGCGCTCGCCTTCCTCGTGCTGCGAGAGGAAGCTGGGGAAGTCGCGTGAATAACGACGCAGATCCGGCTCGCGCGAGGGACTGACCAGCACATAGTCGGTCACCAGATTGTGAAACTGCACATGGCCGAGCATCCACGCGACCGCCGGAAAGTGCAGCTCGAGCACGCCCGCGAGTCGCCAGTAATAGTCGTTGGCGTAGACCTCGAGCCGCTGCAGTCGCGAGAAGCTCGGCGTCTCGGCGAACACCGCCGCGTAGCGCTCGCGCACAGCGGGCGTCGAGGCGGCGAGCATGTCACCCGCGCCGGTCGGGAAGCTGATCGCCTGCCACATCAGCGCCTGAATCTCGGCCAGCGCCTCGATCCCGGCGGCCTCGCTCGCGCGTGCGAGCGCCTCGCGATCGCAGACCGCCGGCCGCAGCTCGGGCAGCACCCGCGCCGCCTCGCCACAGACCTCTTGCTCGATCGCCGCGGCCTTTCGTTGCTCGGCCCGCAGCGTCTCCCACTCGGGCGTGTCCTCGTCCCACTCGACCACCGACGAGATCGGCCCAAAGCGCGCCAGCACCTCGCGATAGAGCGCCCACACCTCGTCGGGCACCGGCCCGAGGTGCGAATCGAATTTGTGGGTGCCGCGATCCGTGTGATTGGCGAGGTGCAGCTGCCAGACCCGCTCGCTCGGGATCCCGTCCAGGTACTCGCCGATATCCCAGCCATGATTGCTGCAGCTGACGATGATGTTGTTGACGTCGAGCAGTAGCAGGCAGTCGGTGCGCTCGCACAGCTCGCGCAGAAACTCCCACTCGCGCAGCGAGTCGGCGGCGAAGCTCACGTAGCTCGACACGTTCTCGAGCAGCAGCTGACGCCCGAGGGCGTCCTGCACTCGAGCCACGCGCTCGGCCGTGGCCGCGAGCGCCTGCTCGCTGTAGGGGATCGGCAGCAGCGCGTGCGTGTGCTTGCCTTCGTGCGTCGTCCAGCACAGGTGATCCGACACCCAGGCTGGCTCGACGATCTCGATCAGTCGACGCAGCGCTGCGAGATAGTCCGCGTCTGGAGTCTCGAGCGAGGCGATCCCGAGCGAGACCCCATGCAGCACCACTGGCAGCTGCTCACGCACGCGCTCGAGCGTGCGCAGCGGTCGACCACCTGCGCCGAAGAAATTCTCGCTGATGACCTCGACCCAGTCGACGTCGAGCTTGCTTGCGAGCGCGAGCTCGTAGTGCCGGGTCCGCAACCCGACCCCATGCCCGAGATGGGGGCGCACAGCCATCGTCTCGCCCGAGTGTACGCGATTTGAGCCACTCGATGCGCGAGTTCGGTAACCTCGCCTGCCCGCATGACCACCAACAGCAAGCAGTTCCTGTCCGCCTTCGCCCTGTCTGCCGCCGCGCTGTTCCTCGGCGCGTGCAAGGACCAGCCCCCGCCGGAGAATCCCGAGCCCACCAGCGACCCGGCCGCAGCCACCGCTGGCGGTGACGAGCAGGTCAAGTGCTTCGGCATCAACGACTGCAGCGGTCAGAGCGTGTGCGCCGTCAACAAGCCTGATCTCGGCATCGAGCACGCCTGCGCAGGCGAGAACGACTGCAAGGGCAAGGGCTGGATCAAGGTCTCGCGCAGCGAGTGCGACGCCAAGAGCGGCGAAGTCCTCGGCACGATTTAGCCGCTCAGCCGCGGCCCTGGCCCCCTCCGGGGGCCACTACGTTCGTTGGCTGACCACGAGCCTCGGAGCGAGCGAAGCGAGCGGCGCGGATCGAAGTGGCCGCGGGGGGCTCAACGAATCTGCTGCAGCATCTGCCAGTTGTTGAAGGCCAGCATCCCGAACAGCACGGCCAAGAACACGCTCTGCCAGGCTGCAAACGCGACGATCGCCAGCACCGCCCCGGTTGCGATACCGAGCTGCAGCGCGATCGTCCATGAATCGCGCGGGCGAAATTTCTCGATGATCGCCCGCGCGATCCCACCGCCGTCGAGCGGCTGGATCGGCGCGAGGTTGAGCAGCCCGTAGAAGAAATTCACATACAGCATCCACAGCACGAACAGCTCGAGCCGCCCGCCGCCCGCGATGAAGCTCGGCCCCGAGCCAACCTCGATCCCGAGCCCCGGCAGCGGCACGCTGTGGCCGCTGATCAGCACGGCCGCGAGGATGATCCCGCCGAGGATGAAGCCCGCGCCCGGGCCCATGAAGTCGATGATGATCCGCGACTTCCGGGTGTGACGCGTGGGCGAGTAGATCGCCAGCCCGCCCATCGCGTAGAGCACGATCCGCGGCGGCCACCCATGAGCCCTGGCCGCCAGCGCATGCCCGAGCTCGTGCACGAGGATCGACACGAACACCGCCGCCGTCCACAGGCCGATGCCGACGAACACGTGGACGCCGGAGTGGCGGACCGAGAGCGCACCAAAGAGGATCGAGATCAGCCAGAACATCGGGTGCACTCGAACGGGGATCTTGCCGATCGAGAAGTGCACGTCGAACTTGGTGGTCTGCGGTTCGGCGAGGAGCACGACCGGGATCGTAGCCCAACTCGAGCCCGCTGGCTCGATCGGCGCCGACGCCTCCGCCGGTCAGAGATCGATGTCGAGGTCGATGTCGTCGTCGCGCTCGGATCGCGCGGCCGCGAGACCGCGCTCGAGCAAGCAACGACTCGGCTCGACCGGGCGCCCGCGACGGTAGACCTCCAGCAGCTCGCGCGACTTCCCGGCGAGCAAGCGACGAACCTCGCGACGCATGCCCTTGACGCGGGGGATCGTCATCGAGTCGTACGCGGTGGTCCGATGCCGCAACCAGGCGATCGTCGCCGCCTCGGCTCGTTGCTCGATCGGGATCCGCTTGGTCCGCGCGACCGTGCCGCTGCCGACCGGCACGGCATGAACCGCGATGGCCACAGCCAAGCGCTTGGCGAGCTCGGCATGGCGCGGCGCGAAGTTCAAGAAGCGCAGGATCGCGAGCGCGAACTCGTCGGCGTACTCGGACTCTTGCTTGGCCCGACGCGCGCGGCCGGCCTCGAGCTTGCGGTTGTACTCGGGCTTGGCCCGCTCGGCCTCGAGCTCGGCCCGCGCAGCCTCGATGTGCTCACGAGGCGCCCAGACGCCGCGCGAGAACACCTTGCGACCGCGCTGCTCCTTGACCGTCCAGCTCGGGCCCGCCGCTTTGACTCGACGCGTCAGACCCGGATCGCCCGGCGGAAGCAATGCCCATCCAGCGGGCACGTCGAGCAGCTGTCCGTCGCTCGTGCGGACGCGGCGAGCATCGGGTCCCGGGGAGACGTCGCGGCTGAGGTGAGGCACGCGCGAGACATACGAGAGCCGGATCGCCCGCTCAAGTCCGCAGCGATCAAAAGGAGAACTGGCCGAGGAACGCGAGCTCGAGCATGTCCGGTCGCTCGCGACCCGATGCCGTGGGCGGCAGCTGCATCAGCCAGTCGAAGGTCGTGAGGATGCTGAAGACCGTCCACGACAGGCTGACCTGCGCCCGCAGGGCCGGGCGTGGATCGGGCAGGAACTGCACCGGGAGCCCGACGCCGAAGCCTACGCAGGGAAACATCGCAAAGATGAGCCCGCGCCCGTGCGTGATCTCGACGGCGGGCACGAACGTGAAGTCGCTGGTGAAGTCGGTCTCGAGCGCGCCCGAGTAGTACAAGTATGGATATTTGTAGGTGTGCTCCCAGCCGACTCGCCCGCGCACCGGATTGCTGTCGAGAATGGCGCCGCCGAGCGCGATGAATGGCCCGCCGGTGATGCGCCCGGGATCGAGCACCACGACGCCCACGCCCGAGCTGCTGGGTTCGTCGAGGCTGAGCGCGCCGCGGCGATAGGCATTGTGCCGCGCACGGCCAGCCTGCACGAGCAGGCCGCGGTCCGCATTCACGCGGATTCGCGTGTGCGCATCCGCGTCCACAGCCGCGGATTCGTACTCGCCCCACCGCCAGGTGTCAGCTTCGACATCGCTGGCCACGAACCGGTGGCGCACCTCCAGCGCGGTGCGATGGCAGCAATCGCGCGAATAAAAGCGCTCGCCGTAGACTTCGCCCTCGAGCTCGAGCTCGATCGTCAATTCGCTACCGTCGTCCGCGAGCCACAAGACCACGCCCTCGGGCGCGTCCTCACCGTCGAGCTCCTGCACAAACGCGATCGCACGATCGAGCGCCTCACCGACGAGCGGCTCGACGCGTCGCTCATCCCAGCGCACCTCCAACCATTTGTACGCGGCGAAGGGCAGCACCATCGGGACCTCGGCCGGCTCACCGGGCTGCGTGCGCGCATACCTGTGGACCGAGCGCCAGCGACACGCGCTCGGCTCGTAGCAGTCGATCTCGATCGACTCGTCGACCAACCGCAGACCCGATGCCTCGGGCCACGGCGGTCGCAGCAGGCCGGTCTGCGGACCGCGGCACCTGCAGGCCTCGGCGACGCTCGGCAGCGCGGCCACCGTCAGCGCGAGGCCTGCAGCCAAGCACCCGCGCACGACCGAGGAGCGACGCACCAGCCGACGATAGCTGATTTGCTCACGGGGTGAACACGTCATCGCCGCTCGAGTGGACGATCCAGGACTTCGTCGAAGCTGTACTCCCCCGCGCGGAGAAACCGAGCGTGCGGAGCCTTCTTCTGCGCGCGCTGCCGGTCGTCGCCGCGCTCGACCTCGACGGTCAGGCCGGTTTCGGTGAATTCGAGCTCGGCCGTGTAGCCGAGGCTGATCGGACGTTTGCGTGCCTCTTCCGTGCTGTCGGAGAGCACATAATTCTGGATGATCGGCTTCGAGCAGCGGGGCTTCTCAGCGATCACGGCGCATAGCATCTTGGCGGTAACCCAGAGCTCGTAGGTCCCATAGTCGTCGTCGTAGGATTGGTACTCCTCGTACTCGAACAGCTTGGCGTCCGAATCGGCTGGATCGTTCACGCTGTAGGCCGAGTCGAAATCCGGCATCGAGTCCGACCCGACCCAGATCGCGCCGTCGCGGAAATAGACGGCAAGAGTCTCGTCATCGACCCGAAGGCGCGCGAACCCTCGTGGCTCGCACGGGTTGAGGTATTCCGGCTCCTTCTGCGTGATTTTGCAGCTGCAGGATCCTGACCCACACTCCTCGGGTTTGACGTGGGCGCACGCGAGCGCGGCGAGGCGCTCGAGCTCGTGGCATGCTTCGGCGCTCGGGGTGGGCTCAGGTTGTGACGAAGGCAGTTGGGCTGGTGCCGGTTCGACTGGTGCCGGTTCGGCCGGCGCCGGCTCGGCTGGTGCCGGCACCGACTCGCGCAGCGCCGACTCGGTGTTCGGCGTCCGAGCCTCAACTTGCTCCGCCGACTGCTGGCACGCGAGCAACACGAAGGCGGCGAGCATGCATCCATGGTGACGCGGCATGCGGAGCAGTATCCCGCTCGCGGCACCAGGCGTCGAGCCGCCCGAACTCGTGGCTGCACACTGGGGAGGTCTGGGGTAGCCGAGCTCGCGCTCAGCTCTTCACGCGCAGCATCTTGGGATCGTAGAGCGGCGCGAGCGAGGCGATCGCGGAGTAGCGGCGATCGGCGATCTCCACCGTCCACTCGCCCGCGTCGAGCCACGCCTGATCGATCGGCTGATCGGCCTCGAGCATCGCCAGCCCGACCGCGCCGCCGAGCGTGTGCCCGTACGAGGCCGCGCGAATGTAGCCATGCGCGACACCGTTGCGACGCACGATCTCGGCGTGGAACATCAACGGCTCGGGATCCTTCACCAGGATCTGCACGAGTCGCTTGCGCAGCGGGCCCGCCTGCTTCTGCCGCAGCACCGCCTCGCGACCGATGAACCCGCCAGGCTTGTTCAGCGCGACCGCAAACCCGAGCCCCGCCTCGAGCACCGTGTCGGTGTTGTCGATGTCGTGCCCGTAGTCGCGGTAGCCCTTCTCCATGCGCAGGCTCGCGAGCGCCTTGAGCCCCGCGTGACGCAGCCCGAGCGGCTCGCCGGCGACGACGATGCGATCGTAGACGTGGGTGGCCTGCTCGGTCGGCACGTACAGCTCGTAGCCGAGCTCGCCGAGGTAAGTGATGCGTACGCAGATCGCCCGCGCGTAGCCGATGTCGAGCTCGCGCACGGTCCGAAACGGGAACGCGTCGTTCGACAGGTCGGCCGTGGTGATCGCCTGCATCAGCTCGCGCGAGCGAGGGCCCTGCACGTTGATCTGCGCGTAGCCGGAGCTGACGTCGGTCACGAACGCGTGGGCGTTATCGAAGTGTCGACGCATGCGGGTCTCGACGTGGCGGTGCGCGGTGTCGGACGCGACCACGATGAATCGCTCGTCGTCGAGCTTGCTCACGGTGAGGTCGGCCTCGAGCTTGCCGTCCTCGTTGAGCCACTGCGTATACGTGATGCGGCCCGGCTCGCCGTCGACCTGGTTGGCCGAGAGCTGCTCGAGCAAGCGCCCGGCGTCGCGCCCCTGCACCAAGAATTTCGCCATGAACGACATGTCCATGACGATCACGCCTTCGCGGGTGGCTCGGTGCTCGGCCTCCCAGTACGGGAACCACGGCTGCCGGCCCCACGACAGCGACTCCACCTTCGGCTCGACTCCGGGCGGCGCGTACCAATCGGCGCCCTCCCAGCCGCTGACATCACGAAAGTAGGCACCGCGCGCGGCCAGGCGATCGTGCAAAGCCGACTTCTTGGCTCCGCGCGCCGTCTGCATCGAGCGCGTGGGATAGTGGCATTGGTAGACCATGCCCAGCGATTCCACTGTTCGCGTCGCGCGATACTCCGGATTCGACTGGTAGGTGTGCAGCCGGTCGATGTTCATGTACGTGACGTCGACGTCGGCGCGCCCGTGCAGGATCCAGTGCGCGAGCACGCGGCCGAGCCCGCCGCCGGTCAAGATCCCGATCGAGTTCAGCCCCGCGGCCACGAAGTAGTTCTTCAATTCGGGCGCCTCACCGACGACTGGCGCGAGATCGGGGGTGAAGCTCTCGGGGCCGCAGAAGAACAACTTGACGCCCGCGTCGAGCGAGACCGGCACGCGGTTCATCGCCTTTTCCAAGTAGGGCCCCATGCGATCCCAGTCGGGCTGCAGCGTGCCGAACGAGAAATCCTCGGGTACGCCGTGGATGCGCCAGGGCGCGCAGACGGGCTCGAACAGCCCGATCATCAGACCGCCGCCCTCCTCGCGGTAATAGCCGTACGAGCCGGGATCCTCGAGGACCGGCCACTCCGCACGAATCTCCGGGATCGCCTCGGTCACCAGATAATAGTGCTCGGCCGACTGCAGCGGCACGTTGACGTTTGACTTGGCCGCTAATTGCCGGGCCCACATGCCAGCGCAATTGACCACGTATTCGGCCTCGATCGTGCCTTGCGTGGTGGTCACGCCCGTGACCGCGCCGCGCTTTTGCGTGACGCCGGTGACGGCCACCCCCTCCAGCACCTTCGCGCCCTTCATGCGCGCGCCCTTGGCCAGCGCCATCGTCACGTCGACCGGATTCACCCGACCGTCACCCGGCACATAGAAGCCCGCGAGGATGTCGTCGGTGCGGGCGATCGGAAACATGTCCTGGACCTCGCGGGCCGAGATCTCGTGCACGTCGACGCCACAATGGCGATTGAACGCAGACACGCGACGGTACTCCTCGAGCCGATCCCGATCGGCCGCGACCTCGATGAATCCGCACGGATGAAACCCGGTCGCCTGACCCGTCTCCGCTTCGAGGCGCGCGTAGAGATCACGCGTGTACTTGCGCATCTCCGTCGACGTCTCCGAGGTCGAGCCGAAGCGGACCATCAACCCGGCTGCGTGCCATGTCGTACCCGACGTCAGACGATCGCGCTCCAGCACGACGACGTCCTTCTCGCCCATGTGGGCCAGGTGGTACGCGACGGAGCAACCGATCACGCCGCCGCCGATCACGACGACGCGGGCGCGCGTGGGCAGGTGAGGTTCTGACATGGCGCGGAGACTAATGGAGTTACCGCGGTCGTGCTCGGCGCCGTGGGAATTTCGGCATGCTGAGGCTGTTCTCAGGCATGGCGACCTACGACGACGTGCTCACCGCTGCCGAGCGCATGATCGCGGAGTTGCTCGCGGGCGAGCTGTACCTGCGGCCGCGGCCGGCGGTTTGTGACGCAGCCGCAGCGTCGTCGCTCGGCGAGGAGCTCGGGGACATCATTTGATCGATCGCATGTCCCGGATGCTGGACACCCGGAC
>DATLLB010000085.1:0-3095 GCA_035538075.1 Enhygromyxa sp. | reverse complement strand
GCTCGGGAGCTTCGCGAGAATCCGGCCGGAGAAGCTCGCGAAGCTCGGCAGCTTCGCGCTCGCCCGGCGCGAGGACCCAGCGAAGCTCGGGAGCTTCGCGAGAGTCCGCCCGGAGAAGCGCGCGCAGCTGCGGAACTCAGCGAGCGTCCAACTGGAGCGATTCGCAAAGCTGCCGAGCTTCGCGAGGACTCATCGACCAAAGCTCGCGAAGCTCGGGCAGCTTCGCGAGCACCCGCCGAGCGACCTTCGCGAAGCTCGGCAGCTTCCGCCGCTCATCGCCCGAGGGAGCTGCGCGGTTCCTCAGCTTCCGCCGCTCGTGTCCGCAATACGCAATCCAATCGCCGAAGTTCGCCATTGTCCTTGCGCGGCGCTCGACGTCACCTACGCTGGCGCGTCATGGAGTTGGATATGGATGACATCACCCCCGCACCCGAGAGCCTCCACAAGCTGTTGGAGGAGGCAAAGCCGGAGCTATTGAAGTTCAAGCTCAGCAAGGACGATGCTCGCCGCAACGTCGGGCGCGAGCGTGTGGTCGAGCTGACCGAGATCACGCTGACCAGCTGGGCTCCGCTGAGGGACTCGCTCGATCAGCTGTTCTTGCCTGCTCCGGCCGAGCAGCACAAGGCCGAGCTCGCGCGCCTCGACACCCGCGCTTGGGTCTTCTACGCGGCCGATCTCGCGGCTGAAGACGTCAACTCCGACGTCGCCAAGAAGGCGGCGGCGAAGCTGGCGGAGAAGGTCAAGGCGCACGATCGCAAGTTGATGACGTGGGCGATCGCCGTGTTCGGTGACGACCCCATCCACGCCGCGACCTTGCGCGACATCTCGCGTGGCTCCGGCAAGCGCGACGACGCCGAGGACGTGCAGCGGCTCGTGGCCCTGTACAGCGAGAACTGGGCGCTCGCCGAGCAGAAGCAGACGGAGATCAGCAAGGCGTACCTCGACGAGGCTGACGCGGATGCAGCCAAGCAGCTCGACTATCTGCGCTCGCGCAAGCGCAACGCCGCGCGCAGGCTGGCCGAGGCTGCGTATGCGCTGTGGTATCGCGACTATGCGGAGTTGATCGAACTCGGGCGCTATCTGACCCGGGCCGAGCCGGACTCGCTGCAGCGCTTCCCGGGCGTGCAGGAGGAGCGCGGCGCTCCGTCCACGGCGTCGAGCGCCTCGGAGGAGGAGCTCGAGGACGAGGTCGACGAGGAAGGGGACGAGGCCGAGCAGCCGCCCGAGCTCGAGCAGAGTGAGTGATCAATCCGAGTTGCTAGCGCTCGCCTGAGCCTCGAGGGCTAGCAACTCGGCGATCTGATCCTGCAGCTCGCGAGCCTTGGCCCGATGCTTGCGCTCGAGCCCGTTGAAGAGGATCGCGAACGCGATCGGATCGCGCCCGTTCGCGCCCGCATAGCCGGAGAGCGCGGAGACATCATCGAGCGTGCCGGTCTTGACGCGGACCCAGCCCTCGGCGGGCGAGTCGGTCAGGCGCGAGCGGGTGGTCCCGTCGCCGCCCATGATCGCGAGCGAGGCGATGAAGTCGCTGCGGTAGCGAAAGTCGGCGTAGACGTGGCCGAGCAGGTAGGTGAGGGCGGCCGGGGCGATCATGTTGTTGGCGTAGAGGCCCGAGCCGTTGCCGAGCACCAGGCCGCCCTGCGGCATGCCGATCTCGACCGTGTAGGCGCGCAGCAGCTCGAGCGAGGCCTTGGCCGTGGCTCCGTCGTCGGGCACCAGCGTGCGCAGGATCTGCTCGGCCATGAAGTTGTTCGACCACTTGTTGACCGAGCGGCACAGCTCGGAGAGCGACTCCGATCGGTAGGTCGCGAGCAGCTGGGCGTCGCGCGGCGTGTCGCCGCCGGTCTCGACGGTGGGCTTGCCGAGCTTGATGCCGCGCTGGGTCAGCGCGAGCACCAGCAGCTCGCCGGCGTAGCGCGAGGGATCGCTGACCGGATAGCGGTACGAGCTGGCCCCGTTGTCGATGCCGACCTCGCCCTGGAAGGTGACGATGATCTTGCCGGCCTCTTGCTTGCTCTCGACCGAGAGCTTGTTGCGGTTGCCGGCCACGGTCTTGGCCTCGCTGATCACCTCGATGCTCGGGACCGGCGGCTCGACCAGCAGCATCGGCGCGTCGCCGACGGCCTTGCCCGGCCGCGCGTGGACCTCGAAGGTGTTGTAGTTGACCGACATCGCGCCGCCGGGGGCTCGGTGCGAGGCGAACTCGTCCTTCTGCGCGAAGCCGGGCGGGAGGCCGTCGCTGTCGAAGCGGGTCGCGTCGATGATGATCGGGCCGTTGATGCGCGTGATCCCGGCCGAGCGCAGCTGCCCGGCGAGCTCGTACAGCTCACCGGTGATCAGCGCTGGATCGCCGCCGCCTTGCAGGTAGAGCTTGCCGATCACGACGCCATCGACGACGCCCTTGGCGTCCGTCCAGACGCGCGTGGTGTAGCGATGCTCGGGCCCGAGCCGCTCGAGCGCGGCCGCGGTGGTGACCAGCTTGGCGTTGCTGGCGGGGTTGAGCGCGACGTCGGCGTTGCGAGCGTAGAGCGTCTCGCCGGTTGCGAGGTCGACCACGGAGATGCCGACCTGCACGTCCTTGCCCAGCGCAGCGGCGGCGAGCAAGGCGTCGATGCGCTTGTCGAGCGGGACAGGCTCGGCGGGGGGCGTGGTCGCGGGCGGGCTCGCGAAGACTTCGCCGTGCGACTCGGGCCACGCGAGGCCTAGCGTCAGCGTGCTTGCGAGCGCGACGCAGGAGACGAGAGCCAGGGCGAAGGGCCGACGTGCGGCGGGGATCAGTCGGCGGACCACCGTGCCACACTAGACGCAGTCCTCGGCTCGCCCCAAGTTTTTGTTGGTGGGCGATGAGACGGGCGCCATCGGCCTGAACGCGCCGTCAGCGACTGGCGCGAGCACGGGCACAAACTTCCGCCCGCGCGGCAGCCGTGTCGACACGAGCCAGCAGATGGCGAAGATTCGGTTGCATCTGCTCGTGGGCACGCTGGGTGTTGGTCTGCTGGGCTGCGGGCCCGCGAGCGAGGAGACGCCGACCGGTGAAGGTCCGGAGACCAGCGAGTCCGATGGGGATGGCGATGGGGATGGAGATGGGGATGGAG
>DATLLB010000084.1:0-4166 GCA_035538075.1 Enhygromyxa sp. | reverse complement strand
CGCACGACGGCGGGCGGCGGCGATGGCCGGGCGCTCGACGGCGATGTCGAACGAGACCTTGCCGCGCGGGAGCCCGGCGAGCGGCACGGGTGACCACCAGCTGTGCCGCGTCCAAACCAGATCGTCGGTGCGGCCGGTCCTCGAGATCCACAGGCGGCCGAGGTCGCCGTGGCCTTCACCGGGCACGAACTCGGTGCGCGGGCCGAGGTCGACGGGCTCGGTCTCGAGCTCGGGCTCGGGCGCGGCGTCGAGGATCTCGTCGAGCCAGCGCAGCGCGTCGCCGACTCGCCAGCGGTTGGGATCGGATCCGGGCGTGCGATCGTGGATGTGACGCAGCCGCGCGAACTCGGGGCCGACGCAGCGCTCGAGCACCATGCGGGTGAGCACCAGCAGCTCGCGGAGACCTCGCTCGCACACGAAGCGGGCGAAGCCGCTGGCGCCCGGGGTCCGATCGAAGATGCACAGGTGGGCGCGGCCGTCGAGCGTGACGCGGTCGACGTCGACGAGCTCGACGCCCGCGCGCATGTAGCCGGGCAGGATCATGCGCATCGCCGCGGCGAGCGGGACGAAGGCGTCGTCGTTGGGCTCGGAGCCGATCGCGATCAGACACGCGTCGGTGCCGTAGCGGACCTCGATCGGGCGCTCGTAGACGCGTTGATCGACCAGCGTGGGGCCGGGCGCGTAGCGTCGCACGCCGCACAGGCGCTCGATCACGCAGCCGCTGACGAACGCGACCGACAGCTTGCGGCCGCCGAACTGGCGATCGCTCCACTCGGGCGGAACATCGAGCTCGAGCGCGAGCGTGCGATCGAGGGTGGTGCGCTCGAGGCCGCCGATCTGCTCGGCGATCAGCTCGGCGCCGTCGTGATCGCCGATGAGCAGGAACCGGCCGCGCGGGTGTAGGAAGATGCGGCCGGGCGGATAGGTGGCGCCGACCACCGCTCGATCGGCGGTCAGCAGCACCTCGCTGGTGCCGGCGTCGACGATCTGCGCTCGCGAGCCGCGATCGCTGACGCACGCGGCATCGATCGGCTGGCCAAGCGCGCCCTCCTTGACTGCGCGCAGCAGCGTGCGGGGGACGACCTGATCGCTGGCTTGATCGATGTGCAGGACCTCGCGGCGGCGCAGCGCGTCGCCGAGCTTGGCCACGGTCTCGTCGACGAAGCGGCCGCCGAAGCGATCGCGCAGCGCAGCGAGATCCTGCTCGCGGCCGATCGCTCGATCGAAGTGGCGCTGTCGAACCACGCGCGGCTCGGTCAGCGGCACCGCCCGCGGCAGGCTCGCGACCAGCTCGCGGTGCGGCGCGTCCTCGGCCTCTTCGTGCAGCACCATCTCTTCGTCGCCAGGCGGAGCGAGGACCAGCACCACGGGCGTGCCAGCGGACCACTGCTCGCGGTCGAGCGCGACGCCGGCGTGCGCGAGCCGAGCGGCCTCGCGTCGGACGTCGGGGTAGGTGCCCTCGACGATCACGATCGCGGCCGCGCGCGGATCCTCGACGTGATGACGGCGAAGGTTGCCGAGATCGAACGCAGCGCGACGCACGGTGCGGTTGCCGTCGCCAGCGAGGCGCAGGTGCCAGGGCAGCTCGGCGGCGTCGCAGGCCTCGGCGAGCAGCGAGAGCGGGATGTCGGTCCCGGTGCCGTCGACCAAATCGCGGCGGCGTATCAACACCTGCGCCCGCGTGGGCGCGCCGTCGTCGGCGAAGATCCGCATCGGCACGGCGAGCACGTGCTTGGCCCACGCATCCATGCCGCTCGCGCCGTCGCCTGCGGTCGCGAGCAAGGCCGCGGGGTAGGGCGCTTCGTGGAGGCGATCGAGCAGCGCCCAGAGTCGACGCACGCACAGCTGCAGGTGCATCTCGGCCACGCCGGTGAAGCCGTCGACGTCGTCGGCGACGATCAGGCCGAGGCGACCGAGGAAGTTGTCGGTCCGCGGATCGCAGAGCACCTCGGCCTCGCAGGTCTCGAGATCGGCGACCACGATCGCCGGCGTGCGCTCGGCGATCAGCGCGGCGCTGAGATCCTGCCCGGCCGTGCACACGAGCACGTTCCAGCGAGCCGATGAGCCCAGCAGCGCGCGCTCGAGCGTCTTGGCGTAGCGGCGCGCGGCCGGGCGATCGCGGACGATGACCAGCGAGGTCGCGCCGCGATCGAAGAACACGTGCAGGGCCGCGAGCAGCGTCAGCGTGGTCCGACCTGCACCCTCGGGCGCGAGCACCAGCGCGTGCGGGGTGCTGGTCTCGAGCGCGCGCACGACCGAGGTCGCGCGCTCCTCCGTCAGGATCGGGACCTCGCCGCGCTCGGGGCCGGCCTCCATGCGCCAGAGCTCCCCGAGGTGAGCGAGCAGCTCGGCCTGGTGGACCCACGGCTTTTGCTCGCCGGTGAGGTCTTCGAAAATTTCTCGCACCAGCGGCGAGATCGCGGCCGGGAACTCGGCGCGGCGTGCTTGCGTGGAGGCGCGCTGCTCGAGCGTCTCGAGCTCGACGCCGGGACGCAGTCGCTCGACCGCCTCGCGCAGGCGCACGAGCGGGGCGGCGTGTTGCTGCTGGGGATCCTCGGCGGGCTCGGCCGACTCGGCGTCTTCCTTTTTCTTCTCCGCCGCCGGCGGTCGGCCGCGCACGAGCAGGTGAAACACGGTCGTCCACAGCAGCAGCCCGCCGGTCACCCACGCGCCGGGGGCCGGCAGCGCGCCCGGACTCTCGGCCAAGCGCATGCCCGCGAGCACATGGATCGGCAGCAGCACCGTGACCACGCGCCCGAGCCAGCGACGAAAGCGTTGATCGGCGCGACGCGTGGTCGAAGATCCGACCCAGCGAAAGTACCAGGGCAGGTCGCGGGTCGGCTCGCTCCAGCGTAGACGCGAGGCCCAGATCCAGTCGAGCACCAGGCGAAGCCCGGTCCACAGCGCGACCCAGACGATCGTGTGCACGACGATCCCCAGGCCCGGATGGTCGCGCAGCGGCAGCGCACCCCAGGCCCACGGGCGCCCGAGCAGCTTCCACTCGAACCACCCGACGGCGTCCCAGCGATCGGCCGGGAACCACTCGGGCCGGGCCAGCAGCGAAGCGAGCAGCGGATCGACGGCGCGGCCGAAGGTGTAGAGCAGCACGCAGGCCAGCGCCGCGCCGACGGCTGGAGGTCCGGGCGTCGCGGAGTCGCGCGGGCCGGAGACGTAGTGGCGGATCAAGCTGGCGATCAGCACCAGCAGCGCGATCGCCAGCAGCGGGAGCACGACCATGGCCGCGCCCGCGTCGAGGAACTCCGCGATCGCGGGCGCCAGCTCCTGCTGGGCGTCGGACAGGCTCTCCGGGTTCAAAACGAAATCCTCCCGCTCCGCGTGAGGGCCCGCTGTGCGGGCGGCCCTGCGGGCCGTTCGTTTTTAGACCTTCGGTTCACGACTGCGCCTCCGCAGCGTCGACGCGGCGCAGCGACGCGACCGCCGACTCGGCGATGCCGGTGGCCGTGACCACGTAGTAGGCCCGATCGAGCTCGACGCCGGGTCGCAGCACGAGGTGCTCCGCGTCGGCGCCGGCTTGCTCGCGCACCAGCGTCACGGCCGAGCGCGGCACGATCGCCTCGCCCGCATGATGGAAGGGCCGCTCGATGCCGCTGGGATCCCAGCTCTCATGCCCGGTGAAGTTCAACGCGCCGCGCAGCGACCTCTTTTGCCGACGCACGAACGCGGCCAGGCGCGCGGCCGTGTCGGTGGCTCGCTCGGTGCCCTCGAAGGGATCGAAGTGGGTGATCGCCAGCGCGTGCGGCTCGGCGGCTCGACGCAGCCGATCGAGATCGGCGAACGGCAGCTCCTCGCGCCAGCGATCGCCGCGGGCGTAGTACTCGGCGAGCTGGCGCAGCACGTCGTGCACGCGACGCTCGCGGCCCTCGACCGGCAGCGCGGCGACGATCTCCCGCGCGCCCGCATCCCCGACGAAGGGCTCGACCAGCGTCTCACCGCCGCGTCCGAGCAGGCCCGCGATGTCATCCGGCTCGAGCCGTTGCAGCACCACCCCGAGCTTGCGCAGGTGGTCACGCAGCTCGCCGCGCGCACGTCGGGCGGCCTTGTCGATCAGCAGCAGCGTCTCGGCGTCGGCGTCGAGCGAGGCCTGCACGGCCAGCAGCGACTCGACCCGCGCGATCGCCCGAGACAGGCGCAGGCGCGTGGTGAAG
>DATLLB010000083.1:0-3596 GCA_035538075.1 Enhygromyxa sp. | reverse complement strand
TCGCCGAGTACGAGGAGCTGACCGCGACGCTCGAGGACGATCGCACGCAGGCGCTCGACGATGCGGTCACCGACATCACGACCGCGGGCCCGTGGTTGGCGTGGCTCGACGGGCAGACGCTCGGCCTGCGCCGCTACCCCGATCGCCTCGAGCTCGAGCTCGCCGCGCCCGATCCGAGCTATCGCCTCGGAGCCACGCACGTGATCACGGCCGAGCGCAGCGATCTCGCGCTGCTCTATCGCGCGCACGCGCTGCCTGGCGGTGAGCTGATCGACGAGCAGTCGTTCACCGCGCCCGAAGCCGCGTTGCTCGGCGACGAGGCGGTGGTGATCGAGTCCGAGTCCGACGACCAGGCGCAGGCGATCTGGCGCTGGCGCATCGGCGTCGAGGCGCCCACGCAGCTCGGCACGCTCGCGGACGTGGGGATCGTCGGCGAGCGCGTCGAGCAGCTCGAGGCCGTGCAGCGCGGGCCCGAGCCCCTGCTGATCCTGCGCGCCGACGGTCGCCTGTGGTCGCTCGCGCTCACGAGCCTCACAGCCACGGCGATCGCCGACGTCGACGCGCTACTCGCCGTCGACTCGCGCAGCGTCTTGTACACGCACGAGGGTGGGCTGCATCTGCACGCGCTCGAGACTGGCGAGACCGTGCGGATCGACGCTGCGATCGCCGAGAGCGGCTGGACGCTCAACCCGACCTTCTCGAACATCCACCTCTATGCGGGCGACGGCGCGACGCTGGCCGACGATCGCGTGCTCTACATCGCGAGCGCCGGCGTGTTCGCGTATGCGATCGATCAGCTCGGGCCCGAGGCGATCACCCCGATCCTGCTCGAGCCACGATGGGATGTGGCGGCCGAGATCCCGCGCGTCGAGTACCGCGAGCCTCGCTTCGCTGGCGGCACCGTGTTCGCGCGCGGGCTGATCGGGCCGAGCGGCGAAGTCGGTGAGCAGGGCCCGATCTTCGCCGTGCCCGAGTGATCAGGTCGGCACGCCGCCCAGCAGCACGTGGCGATCGATCCAGTCGGCGAGCGTCAGCGCGGTGGCCGAGAGGATCGCATCGTCGAGCGTCTCCCCGGTCGCCGCGCAGGCGCCAAACAACGCGTCGCGCAGGCTGTTGCCGGCGAGCAGCAGCTCGAGCAGCCGCGCGCCGCGAGGCTCGATGTCGGCGAACGCAGGCTGCTCGTCGCGACGGCGATAGGCGATCAAGATCGGGGAGTCCTCGACCGGCGCCTGCTCGGGCGCGAGCTGCTTGGGCAGGCGGTGGACCGACCAGCGGTAGCGAACCACGCGGACGGTCGCGTTGCAGGCGATCGGCCGCTCGAGGTCGAGCTTGTGATCGTTCTGCTCGCCGACCTCGCGCGGATCGTTGCGAACCGTGCGGATCAGAACCTGATGAGCGGCGAGCTCGGGCAGCCACGGCGGCAGCGAGTCGTCGGCCTCCCAGCGTGGGCGCGCCCAGGCCAGGAACTCGGCCGGGATGTCGCGCAGGTACGGCGTCGTGGGCCCGGGCTCGGCGATCCAGGCGTCGACGTCGGCGCGCAGGCGATCGCGACCGAGCCGCTCCGCGGCCGCGCCGAGGAAGGTGCGGATGGTCCCGAGCAGCCGGTTGTGGACCATCTCGTGGTAGGCGAGCAGGCGCGTCGGGCCGTGGCGGAGCATGCCCGCACACTCGCGTGGATCGAGGCCCAGCTCGATCAGCGTGGCCTCGGGCGCCTGCGCGAAGCGATCGCGCAGCGCCGGATCACGAGCGACGCGGCCGAGCGCCGACTGTACGCGCTGCGGATCAGCCGACACGCGAGGCCTCCCACCGCGCGAGCGCTTCGTCGTAGCTGGCTTGCAGCGCCGCGACCTCGTCGAGCAGCTCGGCCAGCGGCGGAATCTTCTTGTCGCGCTCGAGCAGCACGGGCAGCGGCCCGGTGCGCTCGACCACCCACTGCATGAGCTCGTGCACGGTTGGCTCGGCCGCAGCGCCGTGATCGTCGAGGAACATCTCGAAGCGATCCCAGCGGGTGTGACCGGCGACGTGCAGCTGGACCACGCGATCGAGCGGATAGCCGGCCAACATCTCGCGCACGTCGAAGCCGAAGTTCTTCGAGTTCACGTAGATGTTGTTGACGTCGAGCAGCAGGGCGCAGTCGGCCTCGCTGCAGACCCTGCGGACGAACTCGGCCTCACTCATGCGAGGCTCGCCCATCGGCAGGTAATAGGAGATGTTCTCGATCGCCAGCGGCCGCTCGAGGCGATCCTGCGCCTCGCGGATGCGCCCGGCCACGCGCGACGCGGTCTGCTCGTCGAGCGGCAGCGGCAGCAGATCGTGGAGCAGCGCGCCTGCTTGGGTCGAGAAGCACAGGTGATCGCTGTGCCAGCTGCGACCGTGGCGGGCGAGGAACCCTCGCAGCGCGGCGAAGTAGTCGTCGTCGAGCGGATCGAGGGCGCCGAGCGACATCATCAAGCCGTGCGTGATGATCGGCTCGCGCTCGGCGAGCTCCTCGAACTGCCGCACGATCCGACCGCCGCGGCGCATGTAGTTCTCCGGGCTGACCTCGAAGAACGCGACCCGACCCGCGGCCTCGCCCGCGTGCACGGCTGGGAGAAATTCACCGCGAAGGCCAAGCCCCACGCCGGTCGGCGTGTTGCGGTCGTGGAGTCGTTCGCGAATGCTGGCCATTCAGCCGCGCCGGTGATTACCCATAAACAAAATCGCGCCCGTGGTCGATTGGACCACGGGCGCAAGTGATGCGGTCATTGCACCGCAGGGAGCAAGCTCGAGCTCACGCAGCGCCGCTGCAGGAGGCTTCGCCCTCGCCCTCGGCGGCGGCTTCACCCTCGCCGCCGCTGCAGGAGGCTTCACCCTCGCCGCCGCTGCAGGAGGCTTCGCCCTCGCCAGCAGCCGCGTCACCCTCGGCCGCCGCGTCGCCCTCGGCCGCCGCATCACCCTCGGCAGCGCCAGCGCTGTCGCCAGCCGCCGCGCCATCCGGAGTGGTGGTTTCGCCTTCGGTCTTCTTGCAACCGGTCAGAGTGAGGGTACCCGCGCTCAGGATGGCCAGGGTGGCCACGATGTCCTTGAGGTTTGCCATTACTTTCTCCTGATCCTTCGTCGTTCGTCCCGGGTTGTGGAGGTTGCACGCGCGAACGAAGTTCGACGGTGGGGGAGCCCGGGTCGCTGAGATTGGAGGCATCCATATCATGGCCGCAGCCCGTAGTCACTGAACAAGCGACTAGAAAATGTGCAAAAGCTCGCCTACCTGTGCGAGCACCAACGCCGCTCCTGCGCGAACGCGACAAAGCTGGGCTCTGATTGGCCAAAATGCGGGTCACTTGGCTGCATTGTCGAAAACGATCTTTGGGGCAAACAGGGCGGAACGAACTTCCGATTCGTCATTTGGGTTTGCTAGCAAACGTAGACGACCAGATCGGACCTCTACGGCAATGCCGCGCAATCGCTGGACATGCTCGGGCGTGGCCTTGGCACGAAGGTGCAGTGCGGCAATTTCCGAAGGTGAGATCTCATGGTCGAGCTCGCCGTCGCGGTGCCAGCGAGCGACCTCTTCGTCCATGCGCGCGAGCAGATCCGCGGCGGCGAAGCGGCGGTGCTCG
>DATLLB010000082.1:0-2509 GCA_035538075.1 Enhygromyxa sp. | reverse complement strand
GCCTCGCTCAGCGTGATCGCGACCGAAGCGAGCCACTCGTGATGCTCGTCCAGCGCGCTCGCGAGCTGCTCGAGGCCAGCCCGCAGCGTCGCGTGACGCTCGAGCAGAGGTCGAGCCGCCAACGCCCGGCTGCGCTGCGCGAGCGTTGTCGCCATGAGCCCGCTGCGCCGGGTCGCCGCCGTCGAGGCCGCCACCAGCTGCGTGCGAGTTTCGGGCAGGGCGGTCGCCAGCTCGGCCGCCAGCGACTCGCAGGTCACGTCGCAGTCGTCCTGCAGTGCGCGATAGATCAGCTCGTCGAGCACCGCCTCGACTGCGCGCAGCGGCACGGTCGGATCCTGACGCAGCGGAGGTCGACGATCGATCGACTCGTCGAGCCGCATGATCCCAAACTCCACTGCCCGGAGGATCACGACGTGGCTCGGCGGAAGGTAAGCCTCGTTGATCTCCGCGAGCGCGACCTGTGCCGCTTCGAGTCGCTCGCGCGCCACGGCTCGTTGGCCCAGCGTCAGCATCGGGATCGCAGCGGGGCCGCGCCCGGTCTGCCAGGTCTCGAACGGATCGCCGGCCTGCAGAGCCGCGAGCGCCAGCGGCAACGCGGCCGTGAGCGCGTCCTCGTGGGCCTTTCGGCGAAACTGCTCGGCGGCCTCGCGGTCGCTCTCGAGCACCGGCGGGTCGACCCGGTCGACATGCTTGGGCGGCGGCTCCTCGCAGGCCCCGAGGCCTACGAGCGAAGCCAAGATCACCGTCGAAGGATGCCGCGTGCTCCCAAAAATCGCGAAGCGATTTTTGGGAGTGTGTTTCGGCGCATCGCCGAAAAGCACTAAAGCAGCATCGCCGAAAAGCACTTAAACCAACCCCAACCCAGGCGCGGGGAAGCTGCGCAGCAGCTCGGCAACCTCGCCGCGCACGCCGACCGCAAACTCGTCCGAGACTGCCCCATCGTGCGCGGCGGCCTCACGCACGACCTTGTCGATCAACTCCGCCACGCGCGGCATGTGCTGTGTCTGCATGCCACGCGAGGTCAGGGCCGCGAGCCCGATCCGGATGCCCGAAGGATCGAAGGGCGTGCGCTTGTCGAACGGGATCGAGTTGCCGTTGAGCTCAATGGCGCAGCGATTGAGCGCCTTGGCGGCGACGCGCCCGGAGATCCCACGGTTCGAGAGATCGACCAGCATCAGGTGGTTGTCGGTGCCGCCGGTCACCAGCTCGAAGCCGGCCCCGAGCAGCGCCTCGGCCAGCGCCTTGGCGTTGGCCACGATCCCGCGCGCATAGTCGGCGAAGCTCGGGTCCATCGCCTCCTTGAAGGCCACCGCCTTGCTCGCGGTGGTGTGATTGTGCGGACCGCCCTGCAGACCTGGGAACACGGCCTTGTCGATCGCCGCCGCGTGATCCTTGCGGCACAGGATCAGCCCGCCACGCGGCCCTCGCAGCGTCTTGTGGGTCGTGGTCGTGACCACGTGGCAGTGCGGGATCGGGCTCGGGTGGGCGCCGCCGGCGACGAGCCCCGCGATGTGGGCGATGTCCGCGACGAGATAGGCGCCAACCTCCGCAGCGATGCTCGCAAAGCCCTCGAAGTCGAGCGTGCGCGGGTACGCCGAGTGCCCGACCCAAATCAGCTTGGGCCGATGCTGGCGCGCGAGCTCGCGGACCTGATCGAGATCGATCCGATGATCGCTCTCGCGCACGCCGTACTGCACCGATTTGTAGTAGATGCCCGTCGCGCTGACCTTCCAGCCATGCGTCAGATGGCCGCCGGCCGGCAGCGCGAGCCCCATGGTCGTGTCGCCCGGCGAACACAGAGCCAGCAGCGCCGCGAGGTTGGCCGGCGATCCGCTGTACGGCTGCACGTTGGCGTGCTCGGCCCCAAACAGCGCCTTGGCCCGCTCGATCGCCAGGCGCTCGAGCGGATCGATGTAGTCCATGCCCTCGTAGTAGCGCTTGCCTGGATAGCCCTCGGCGTACTTGTTGGTCAGGCTGGAGGCACAGGCCTCGAGCACCGCCTTCGAGGCATAGTTCTCGCTAGCGATCAGACGAATGCTGTCACGCTGGCGCTGGTCCTCGAGCGCGATGAGCTTGGCAACCTCGGGATCGGCATGCTCGAGAGAGGGATCGCGGTCAGTCATCGCCGACGTTTGTCGACCCAACACTGCACAAAGTAAAGGGTCGCCCGCGGCGCGGCCGTGCCCTGCTGCTTGGCCCAAAGTCCAGGTGACCAGATTGGAGCCCGTCGATGTGGTGGTCCGGGAGACGCTGTGGGAGAGCGAAGATACCAACAAGCTGATAGGCTCCCGTGCGATGACGTCGGTGCCTCCCAGCGGCTCGGCCACGGCGGTGCGCGAGCCAACCGTAGTCACGACCCTCCGGTCGCTCGAGGACATGACCCGGCGTCCGGCCTGCCTGGTCGTCATCCACGGCGAGAACATCGGGCACAAGTACGATCTCGACGTCAAGGTGCTGACCATCGGTCGCGCGCGCGACAACGACATCTGCGTGAATCACCGCTCCGTGT
>DATLLB010000081.1:0-4263 GCA_035538075.1 Enhygromyxa sp. | reverse complement strand
GTCTACGACGGGCTCGGCAGCGCGCCGGTCGAGCGCGACGTGCTGATCCGTGACGGCCGAGTCGCAGGCCTGCTCGATCGCGCCGAGTCGGCCGCGCTCGAGCAGCACGCGGTCATCGACGCTCACGACTGCTGGGTCACGCCCGGCTTCATCGATCTCCACACCCACTACGACGCCGAGCTCGAGCTCGCGCCTGCGCTCGACGAGTCGGTCCGCCACGGCGTCACGACCGTGGTCATCGGCAGCTGCGGGCTGAGCATGGCGATCGGCGACCCCGTCGATCTCGCCGACATGTTCTGTCGCGTGGAGGGCATCCCACGCAGCACCGTCAAGCCGCTGCTCGAGCGCATCAAGGACTGGGACGGGCCGGCCTCGTACTTCGAGCACCTTCGCAAGCTGCCGCTCGGGCCCAACGTGGCCGCGCTGCTCGGGCACTCGGCGATTCGAGCCGCGGCGATGGGGCTCGGTCGCAGCCTCGACGCGAGCGTGAGCGCGAGCGCGGACGAGCTGGCCCGCATGCGCGCGTGGGTCGAGGAGGCGCTCGACGTCGGCTACATCGGCCTCTCCATCAACACGCTGCCGTGGGACAAGATGGACGGCGAGACCTACCGCAGCCGCCCCACGCCTTCGGTGTTCGCGAGCTGGTCCGAGTACCGCACGCTCGCTCGGATCCTGCGGCGGCGCGGCGCGATCTTGCAGGGCGTGCCCAACGTCTCGACCAAGCTCAACGTGCTGCTGTTCGCGTTGATCAGCGCGGGCCTGACTCGGCGCTCGCTCAAGACCATGCTGATCACGATGATGGATCCCGCGGCCGCGCGCGGCATCCATCGCCTCGTCGGTGTCGTCGCGCGCCTGACCAATCGGCTGCTGGGCGGCGACCTGCGCTTTCAGGCGCTGCCCAACACCTTCGACATGTGGGTCGACGGCATCGAAGTGCCGGTGTTCGAGGAGTTCGGCGCCGGCACCGAGGCTCTGCACCTCGAGGACTCGCACGCGCGCGCCGAGCTGCTGCGTGACCACGACTATCGCCGCCGGTTCAAGCGACAGTGGCGAAACCGGCTGCTCGGTCGCGCCTACCACCGCGATCTTCGGGAGACCAAGATCGTCGACTGCCCCGAGCCCGCGCTGATCGGTCGCTCGTTCGCCGAGATCGCGGCCGTGCGCGCCGCCGATCCGATCGACGCGATGCTCGACCTGGTCGCCGAGTACGGTCGCGAGCTGCGTTGGTACACGGTCGTCGCCAACGATCGCCCGCGCTCGCTCGAGTGGATCATCGGCCACCCCGACGTGCTGATCGGCTTCTCCGACGCCGGCGCTCACCTGCGCAACATGGCCTACTACAACTTCCCGCTGCGCATGCTCAAGCTCGTGCGCGACGCCGATCGAGAGGGTCGGCCGTTCATGACCGTCGAGCGAGCCGTGCATCGGCTGTGCGGCGAGATCGGCGAGTGGCTCGGGCTCGATGCTGGCCGCCTCGAAGTGGGCGCGCGTGCGGACCTCGTGATCATCGATCCCAACGCGCTCGACGATCGCGTCGAGGCGCTGCACGAGGCGCCGATGCGCGAGTTCAATGCGCTCTCGCGGCTGGTGCGACGCAACGATGCTGCCGTTCGTGAGGTGCTGATCAACGGTCGCATCGCCTACGCCGACGCGATGCCGAGCGCGGCGCTCGGCCGTGAATTCGGCTTTGGTCAGCTGCTCGGTGCGCGATTTTCATAGTACAGCTGAGCTGTACGACTCCTCGGTCGATCCTCCGGAGATCGATCGACTGGTCAGTATAGAAAGCTGGGCGGTCGAATCCTGGAAAGCTCGCTGAGGCCGCTCACGTAACGCCTAAATTCGCGCATATTCGAGCAGAATTCGAGGTTCGACGACCCAAGTGCCCGCTTCCGGGACGGCCTTCGTGGGCATTTTCCACGAAGTGGCGGATCCCGCGGTTCCAGCACCATCGAAATTTCTCTTGCGCGTTTTCTGCGGTCGAAGGTACAAGATGGATGCGTTCGAGGTGCCGCTTCGGCGGTGACCAGAGTCCGAGCTCGGGATTCGCTGCCCGACATGGAAGTTGGGTTTTTGCACGCAAGCCGCGTCACGTTTGGCGACCCGTCGTCTGCTTTCACAGCGACGGGTCGCGTCTATTTAGCCCCCCGAGGCCGCTTTCGTTTGAGCCACGGTCGCTCGCTTCGCTCGCTCGGTGGGCTGGTTCGTGGTTGACGACCGCACGCGGAGGCCCCCCAGGGGGCCAATCTGGCTCCCCGAGATCGCCGTCGTTTGAGCCACGCTTCCTGGCCCTCCGACCACTGAAATTTTTGGCTCGAGATCCGCGTGCGAGTAAAACCGCCTCTGCGTGCAGGCGACCGCCCAGGTGTTCCTCGTGCCCGGCGCGTTCGGGTTCCAGACCATCGCGGGGCTGCCTTACTTCGGCGGCGGCGTGAAGCAGCTGCTGCGCGAGCGGCTCGAGGCGCTCGGCATCACGGCCCGAGTGCACGCGCTCGACACCTTGCCGACCGCGTCGATCGAGAGCCGCGCTCGCTACCTCGGCGAGCGCATCGCTGCGCTCGCGCCCGAGGATGACTCGCCGATCCACCTCGTCGGCCACTCGACCGGGGGCCTCGACGCGCGCGTGCTGTTGAGCCCCTCTGCGCTGCCCGAGCTCGCACCCGTGCGTGCGCGCGTGGTTAGCCTGATCAGCGTCTCCGCGCCGCATCGCGGCACGCCGCTGGCCGAGATGTTCCTGCGCGTCGAGGGGCAGAAGCTGCTGCGCTTGATCGGCTTGCTCAGCGTGTATGGCCTGCGCGTCGCCGGCCGTCCGCTGCTCAGCGCGCTCACGCTCGCACGACTGCTCAAGCGCCTCGACGAGCTCGTCGCGCTGCGCGAGTCGGCGCTCGACTCGGTATACCAGCTGCTCAGCGATCCGCTGTCGAGCGAGCGGCTGCAGTCGCTCGAGCGCTTCTTCGCCTCCGTGCGCGAAGATCAGAGCCTGCTGCGTCAGCTCCGACCGCCAGCGATGGTCGGCTTCGAGACCCGCGTGCGATCCAACCCCGAGGTTCGCTACGGCAGCGTGATGACGCGCGCGCGTCCACCCGGCCTGCGCGGGCCCGTCGAGATCGGCCTCGATCCGGTCGCACAGATCAGCCACGCGATCTATCAAGGCCTCTATCGTCTGTGCGCCAAGGCGGACCCGAGCTGCCTGTCCACGCCCGACGAAGTGCAGCGGCACGCCTTGATCGAGCGCTACGGCAAGGTCCCCGCCGCACAGGCCAACGACGGCCTGGTGCCCACGCGATCGCAGCTCAACGGCGCCGTCATCCATGTCGCTCGCGCCGATCACCACGACGTGATCGGCTACTTCGACGATCGCAAGCACAACCCACCGCACCTCGACTGGGTCGCGACCGGCTCGGGCTTTCGCCGCCCCGACTTCGAGCGCTTGTGGACCGACGTCGCTCGCTTCATGGTCGGCCTCGGCCCGGCTCCACGTTGAGCACGACCCACGAGCTCGTCGCTATAGAAAGCTGCAGCGCCGTACGAGCCCGACTGGTGGTGCCGGCGCATGGTTTTTCATCTACGAGCCTGTATTTCGATTGGCCCGGATTTTTGCAGTCAATCCGGTGATCGATTCGGCTCTGCCTGTGCTTTTTTCCGACGACAGAGTAATCGCAGCCGTCGCGCGAAGATCGCGATGGCACCCACTCACACGCGAGCCAGAGTTTCTTGCGAACGCGATGTCGAGGCGCAGCCAGAGCAGGGTGTTGACGTGACCCGACCATAGCGGAACGGGAGCGAGCTCCTCGGCATCGCGGGCACTGGCTCGAGTGGGATGGATCGAGCCGGCCACTGGGATGCATGCCTCGGCATGCACCCCAGTGGCCGGTGATGTTGGCGGGCGAGCCAAAATGAAACGACCAGGCAGCGGGTGCTGGCTGGTCGTTTCGGGTTTGGGCGCGACAGGGATTGAACCTGTGGCTTCCACCGTGTGAAGGTGGCACTCTACCGCTGAGTTACGCGCCCGGCGGCGAAGAAGCGGGCTTCTAGCAAGCTTCTCAGTGCCTTGCAAGCCAGCTGATCGCGCGCGATGCTGCGCGCGTGAGTGAGTTCCAGCGCGAAATCGTGAGTACCGAGGCTGCGCCCGCCGCCGTCGGGAACTACAACCAAGCGATCGTCGTGAGCGGCTCGCGGACCTTGTTCGCGTCGGGCCAGATCGGTCTCGTGCCGGGCAAGCCGGAGGTCGGGATCCCTGGCGACGTCGCGCAGCAGACCGAGCAG
>DATLLB010000080.1:0-2099 GCA_035538075.1 Enhygromyxa sp. | reverse complement strand
CGGTAGATCGATCAGCTGCTGCAGCAGCTGATCGATCTACCGGGGGCGGTCGCCCAAGCTGCGTACGCGCTGCGGCCATCGATTTTGTGCGGGCGGCTGCTCGCGCTGGTCCACGCGTACAACCACTTCCAGCAGACCTGCGACGTCATCCACCAGACCGATCAAGGCGTCGTGCAGGCGCGCCTCCTGCTGGTCAAGGCCACCCGCAACGCGCTCGCGTGGGGCCTTTCGCTGCTCGGCATCCCCGCACCCGAGTGGATGTGAGTTGCCCATGCTTCGCACGGACAACTCTCATTCACTCTCTAGGTTTGATGGCGGGACCGTAGCCGGTCCCGCCCCCGCGCCGGGCGAACCCGTCGCGGGACCCCCACCCCCTGCTCGGCCCTTTGGGCCGTCGGGTGGCTGCGGTGGCCAATGCCCGACCTGAGCTTGGCGCCCGCGTTCACGCTCGCGCGCGCGGCCGAGCTCGTCGCCGAGCTTTGGGGGATCGAAGGCGAGCTGCTCGCGTTGCCCGGCGAGCGCGATCAAAATTTCCGCGTCACGCCGACGACCGGCGAGCCGATCGTCGTGAAGATCACCAGCGCCGAGGAAGACCGCGCGCTGCTCGACGCCCAGCACGCTGCGTTCGAGCACCTGCGCGAGCACGTGCCGATCTGTCCGCGGCTGATCCCGACCAAGGCCGGCGCGACGATGGGCTCGATCGTCGGTGCCAGCGGCGAGCACCTCGTGCGCGCGGTCGCGTACATCCCTGGTGTAGCGCTGGCCGAGCTCGCGCAGGTCGACGAGCCCTTGCTCGAGCAGCTCGGCAGCTGGCTCGGGCGCCTCGATCGTGCGCTGCTCGACCTCGATCGCCCGGCCCTGCATCGCAGCACGTTCGACTGGGATCTCGCCCGCGGCGAGGCGGTCGTGCGCCGCGACTCGCCGCTGATCCCCGACGCCGCGCTGCGCGGGCAGATCACCGAGCTGCTCGACCGCTACGTCGCGCACACCAAGCCGTGGCTGCCCCGCCTGCGACGCAGCACCATCCACGCCGACGCCAACGATCACAACGTCATCGTCGATCCGCACACGCAGGCGATCGTCGGGCTGATCGACTTCGGCGACATGATCCACAGCTGGACGGTCGGTGAGCTCGCGATCGCGGCCGCGTACGCGGTGCTCGATCGACCCGAGCCGCTCGACGCGATCGCGGCGCTGTGCCGTGGCTACCAGTCCGAGCACCCGCTCGAGCCCGCCGAGATCGAGGCGCTCTACGGCCTCGCGTGCCTGCGGCTGTGCGTGAGCGCGTCGCTGTTCGCCAACCAGATCCGCCAGCGACCCGGCGACGCGTACCTCGAGATCAGCCAGGCGCCGCTGCGTCGCACCCTGCCAGTCCTGCTCGAGCGACCGTTCGCGCTCGCGCGCGAGGTCATCCACGACGCGTGCACCAACCCGAGTCGGCCACGCCGCGCCCCGACCTCGACGCTGCTCGACAAACGCCGCAAGCACCTGCTCCCGAGCGCACGGCTCGGCCACGCGAGCCACCCGGTCCATCTGCGCCGCGCGTGGATGCAGTATCTGTTCGACGTCGACGGCCGCCGCCTGCTCGACGCGTACAACAACGTCCCGCATGTCGGCCACTGCCACCCGCGCGTGGTTGCGGCCGCGCTCGCGCAGCAGCGGCGGCTCGCGACCAACACCCGCTACGTCTACGAATCCCTGCCCGAATACGCCGAGCGCCTGGCCGCGACCTTGCCCGCGCCGCTCGAGATCTGCAAGTTCCTCAACTCGGCGAGCGAGGCCAACGAGCTCGCGCTTCGGCTGGTCCGCGCCGCCACCGGTCGCCGTGACGTGATCACGCTCGAGCACGCCTATCACGGGCACACGTCCGCGCTGATCGACATCAGCCCCTACAAGCACGCCGGCCCCGGAGGTCTCGGCGCGCCCGATTGGGTTCACGTCGCGCCGCTGCCCGATCTGTATCGAGGACGCGCACGCGACTTGCCTCCGCACGAAGCTGCACGCGTGTACGCGCAGGCCGTCGCCGACCTCATCGCCGAGCTCGAAGCCCGCGGCGATCGACCGGCGGCGTTCATCGCCGAGAGCTGCCCGAGCGTCGG
>DATLLB010000079.1:0-2351 GCA_035538075.1 Enhygromyxa sp. | reverse complement strand
GTCGACGAGAGCGCATTGCCGGGGATCGTCGCGCGCGTGCGCAGGCGTGCGAGCGCGAGCGCGGACGAGGCATGGTTTCGGGCCGTGTGGACGCACGTGCGCGACCAAGTCCCCGAAGAGGTCGTCACGCGCGTCGCCGAGGCGGCCGACTACTCGCGCGACTGGACGCAGGATCGTGCGGGCGAGTGGGCGGTCTCGGTCACGGGCGACGGCGCCGAGCTGCCGCGACGCGTGACCGTGCCGGCCCGCGATCTCGCGGCGCTGCGGGTGGATGATCCGGGCGAGAAGGTGCTGGTCGCCCTGCGGCCGCAGCAGCGCGTCACCAATCCGGAGCTCGACAAGGTCGGGCCGCGGCGCTGATCCAAACGATGAAGAGGCGGACTCGTAGCTCGAGTCCGCCTCTTGGTCGCGGGTCACATCAGGTACATGGATGGCTGGCGAAGCTGCTCGGGCCGATCTCGCCCATCATCCAGCAGACGTCGTTGTAGACGGTCTGGGTCAGCAGCGGGCCGACGTTCTGATCGGCGGGCAAGTTTGTGTAGTCGCAGGTGTTGCAGCCGCCGGTCTCGTTGCCGCGCTTGTGCACGCCGAGGACCGCAGGGACGCCGCTGATGTACGTGTAGATCGACGAGCCGCTCTGGCCGCCCGAAGTATCGAGCGGATAGTAGAGCACGCCGTTGTTGCCCTCCGCCTGCGCGGCGATGTTGATGCTCCCGCCGTCGCCCCACATGAACCCGCCGCAGCTCACCCCCGAGCAGGTCTGCGAGCTGATGGGATAGCCCTTGAGGTAGACGTACTTCCCATCGTAGCTGGACATGCTGGCGTACCAATACATGCCCAACCAGCCGAGGCTCGCGATGTTGGAGTTGTTCGGCAGACCGAGCACGGCGTAGTCCAGGAGCACGCTGCTGGCCACGCGGAAGTAGACGTGCGTGGTCGTGTAGGGCCCACCGTTGGGCATGACGCCGTCGCCGTTTTGGCCGGGCACCCACTGAAACGAGCTGGTCCCGTTGACGCAGTGCGCCGCCGTGATCGCGTGGCGGGGTCCGATCAGCGTGGCCGTGCAATTGTTGAGCATCTTGCCGACGGTGCGCGCCGGATAGCCGGTGGTGCTGACGACCTTGACCCGATCATCGCTGCCGAGCAGCACGTTCGGCGTCGACTCGATGCCGTACTCGATCGTGTCGGGTGCGGGTGCGGGCGCGGGTGCGGGGGCTGGTGCTTCGGGAGCAGGCGCCCAATCGTTGACCGCCGTCATCTCGGTGGGTTCGCCCCAGACCTCGCCCGGCTGCAGCACGCCAGGGTTGGCCAGCTGCTCGGGGGTGAAGACCGGGAGCTCCGGGACCTCGCCGCGATAGCGATAGAGGCTGGTGCCTTGCAGCACGTAGATGCCGTCTTCGAGCTCGAGACCCCAGCGCTCGCGGGGATCGAGCGAGCTCGCGATGTCGAGGTCCGCCGACATCTCGACGTCGGCGATCAGCTCGTAGCGCTCGGGATCCAGCTGCGCCGCGTCGATCTCGAGCGCGGCCGCTTGCTCGTCGGCGATCAACGCCAGCTCAGCTTCGGGCTCGACCTCGCTATCGCAGCCCAGCAAGCCGAAGCTCAGCAGGCCGAGGGTGAGGGTACGCAGACTGTGATGGATAACCAGACCATTCTCTCGCTCGTGCATCGTCATTCTCCTCGCGCGCTCGTCGTCGATGTGTGGCGCGCCTTGTGACCACGTGGTTGCGAGGACCGATGTCCGGATCACGACTGCGGGAGAATTTTTCTTGTAGCGATCGCAGCACGGCTGGCGACATGCAGCGCCACGTGCTCGATGGGCTCGCTACGGCGAGGTCTGCCGCAGTAGATCGGCGAGCGCCGGGCAGTCGCGACGCATGCGATCGAGCAACGGCAAGCCCGGCCGCTGAGCGATCAACCCTCGCGCCCGCGAGCGAGCCTCGTCGTCGCGCTCGAGCTGGCACAGCGCCTTGACGGCCAGCGCCTCGCGTTCGCTCGCCATCTTCCCGCTCGGGAAATCATCGGCATGCTGCTCGAGCAATTCGAGCGCAGCCGCGGGCGTGCTCGCTCGCTTCGCGGCGCCGATCAGCGCAGCCTCGGCCGCGAGTGTGTCGGTCGGCTCGACCTCGCTCGGCTTGTCGGCGCGCGGCTTGTTCGGCGACGCGGGGCTCTCGGGCATGATCTCCGGCTCGGCCTCGATCGCCATCGGTGGCTCCTCCGACGCGCTCCGAGTGTCCACAGGATCGACCGCTGTGCTCGCAACCACCTCGGCGCTCGCAGGCTCGTCGGCGTCGGCTTGCAGCACGCCCGCGCCGAGCCGCAGCAACAGCAGCCCGCTCGCGGTCAGACTT
>DATLLB010000078.1:0-5325 GCA_035538075.1 Enhygromyxa sp. | reverse complement strand
CAAGGCCGACAGGGGACCCGAGGCCTGGCTGCCGCCGCTCGAGGACGCTCGCTGCAACTATGTGCGCGACTGGGTGGCCGTGAAGAAGCGCTGGCAACTCGGCATGAGCGAGGCCGAGGCGACCGCGGTCGCGGATGTGCTGGAGATCTGTGGTGCAGGGAAGGTGCCCACGCTGCCGCAGGCGCGGCCACGAGAGACGACGCCAGGGGATCAAGCGGTCGAGCGCGACGAGCCGACGTCGAGCGACGCACCGACCTGCTGCCGGACCTGCAAGCAGGGCAAGGCCTGCGGCGACAGCTGCATCGCCAAGACGTCGACGTGCACGAAGCCACCCGGCTGCGCGTGCGATGGATGAGCGCTCACAGCAAACAGTCGGTGTCGCCTATCTCGCAGGCGAGCACCACGAATGTGTACTCGCCGCTGAGCTCGACGCCCTCGCCGTTCACGTAGGTATCCAGCGAGAAGTAGTAGGTGCCGGGATCGAGCGTGCGCTCGACCGTGGTGTCGTCGCGCGCGATGCAGCCGATCTCGCTGGCGCTGTCGTCGAGCAGGTGAATGTCGACGTCGACGCCCGCGCGATCGAGCACCACCGCGCGAATCGGCGTGGGCTGGTCGAGCACCAGCCGATAGATGTTCTCGGGCCCCGACTCGTCGGCCAGCGCCGCGCAGCCGCTGTACTCGTCGAGCAACAGGCTGGGCGCGTCGACGGTGCTGCGCGTGTCGGCGAACGGCAGCGCGGGGATCTCCAGCGGCGCGTCGACGTGGCCTTCGCCGAGCAGGATCGGCGGGTCCTCGCCAGCGACCGGCGTGTCCTCGATCAACGCGCCGTGCAGGCGATCGAGCAGCTCGAGCGCGATCAGGTTGCGGATGTTGTAGCCGTGGGTCAGGCCCTCGGCGGTGAGGATGCACGCGCCCTCGTCGTAGCTCTCGAGGTGCAGGCCGTCGCCCGAGAGGCCGTAGCCGGGCAGGCCTTCGAGCGCGAAGCGGAGATCGACGAACGGGACCGAGCGCGCCTGCGCGAGCCCACGCACCACCGCGTTGTAGGTCTGCACCCAATCATCGGCGCCGTCTTGATCGAGTCGGCGCGAGATACCGAACACGACCGGGACCACGCCTCGATCAATCAACAGATCGAGCAGGTCGCTCATGTTCGCAAAATAGCCGGGCAGCGCCGACGCGTAGGTCAGGCCCATGTGCATGTCGTTGGCGCCATAGTGGATCAGCGCGACGCTGGGCCCGTCGAGGTGGATCTCGGCCAGCTCTTGCTCGACTGGGGACGGTGCCCCGGTGATCGCCCAGCCGGCCGTCCTGCCGACCTCTGCGGCCAAGGTGTCGCGATCGAAGGGCGTGGTGTCGCCGGCCTGTCCGGCCAGGAAGTAGTCGAGGCTCGAGCCGAGCGTGGGCTCGTGGATGTCGAGATCGACCACGTCGGTGGCGAAGCAATAGAGCGTGCTCTGGCTGACCGTGCTCGAGGCTCCAACCTTCATGAAGATGTCGGCAGGCGCAGCGGGAGCGAGCGCGCGGATCGATTGCAGGTTGTCGCGCACGAACGAGGTGATCGGCGAGTGGACGCGATCGCCCGGGTAGAGCGGCGCCACGTAGGGATCTTCGTCGCCGTCCCCGTCGCCGTCGCCATCGCCGGGATCGCCGTCCCCTGGATCACCGTCGCCATCGCCGTCGCCGTCGCCGCTGGGAAGGTCGGGGAGATCGTCGGTTTCGCTGCTCGCTTCGGTGTCGCCGCTCTCGCTTCCCACTGATCCGGAGCCCATTGGACGAAGGTCATTGGGCGCTTCGCAGCCAAATGGCGAGGCCAGCAAGCAGGCTCCAGCAAGGCAACGCAGAGGAGAGCGCACGGCGACGGAAAGATAGCCCCATCTTTCGGAGGGAGGAACGCACGCGCGACGTCGCGCCTCGGGGCCCGCGAGTTGGTCGTACGGGCATTCGCGTCGTTGCTCGCTTGGCTACCATCGAGCGAGTGGAGGACAGCGGGTCGGCCCTGAGTCAGGGCACCGTATTCGAGACCGGCGATGGCGCTGCGTCGGGCGAGCCTGCGTCGCTCGAGCGCGGCGACATGCTGTCGCGCTACATGCTGGTCGAGCGAGTCGGACTCGGAGGTATGGGCGTGGTCTGGTCGGCCTACGATCCCGAGCTCGATCGCAAGCTCGCGATCAAGCTGCTGCGTCCGCGCAACGATCGTGGGCTCGGCGATCTGGCGCGCACGCGATTGATCCGCGAGGCGCAGGTGATGGCCCGCATCAACCATCCCAACGTGCTCAAGGTCCACGACGTGGGCGAGCACGACGGGCAGGTGTTCCTGGCCATGGAGTTCGTGCAGGGCAAGACGCTCGGGCGCTGGGTCCGGGCCACGCGTCGCAGCTGGCGGGAGATCGTGGCGATGTTCGTGCAGGCCGGTCGTGGGCTCGCGGCTGCGCATCGCGTCGATCTGGTCCACCGCGACTTCAAGCCGGCCAACGTGCTGATCGGGCCCGACGGTCGCGCGCGCGTGCTCGACTTCGGGCTCGCGCGTTCGGTCGAGCGTGACGACGACGAATTGCCGGTGACCCGCACGTGGAGCGCGTCGCGAATGCAGCGATTCGATCCCAACCCGCTGGTGACACCGCTGACGCGGACCGGCTCGATGCTCGGCACGCCGGCCTACATGGCGCCGGAGCAGTTCGAGGGCGCACAGTTCGACGCGCGCACCGATCAGTTCTCGTTCTGCGTGGCGCTGTGGGAGGCGCTGCACCACCGCCGGCCGTTCGCGGGCGCGACCATCGATGATCTGCGGCAGTCGGTCTGCAGCGGCAAGATCGTGGCGCCGCCGAGCGACTCGCGGGTGCCGGGGGTGATCGATCGTGCGTTGCGACGCGGGCTCTCGGTCGACCCGAGCGCGCGCTGGCCCTCGATGGATGCGCTGCTCGACGAGCTCTCGCGCGATCCTGCGGTCGGTCGGCGACGCTGGCTGATCGCGGTCGGGCTGGTGGCGAGCTTCTCGGCGGCGTGGTTCGTGGCGCCGATGCTCGAGGACGAGCCGGTGTTGCACGACGAGACTCAGTGCCCCAATCCGCGCGACAACCTGCGCGGGATCTGGGATCCGCAGCGACGCGACGAGCTCGGCCGCTCGATCGGCGGAGCACACCCCGAGCGCTGGGGACGGATCGTCGCGGTGCTCGACGACTATGCGAGCGGCTACGTGACCGTTCGCAAGCAACGCTGCGAGGCGGGCCTCGACCTCGACACCGATCCGGGCGCGCGCTGCCTCGATCATCGGCTGCGGTGGTTGGCCGGCACCGTCGAGCTGCTCGACAGCGGCGACGCGCACATGATCGAGGGCGCCGAGGGCCTGCTGGCCGCGTTGCCGCCGATCGAGGCGTGCGCTCGCTCGCGCTACGTCGAAGCGGCCGGCTTCGCGCGCAGCGAGTCCGTGCGCGACGACACGCCAACCAACGCGCGCGGACGCATGCTCGCCGCTCGAGCGCGCGCGGAGCTTGGTGAGATCGATCAGGCTGCAAACCAGCTGCGCGAGCTGCTGCGCGAGGCCGAGGCGATCGACCACCCGCCGCTGCGGATTGCGATCCTGATCGAGCTCGCGTACGTGGAGCAGCGCGCGGGGGCGGCCGAGCAGGCGCGGCTGCGTCTCGAGCAGGCCGTCAACGAAGCGACGCGCAACGGCTACGACGTGCTCGCTGCGAACGCGGCGAGGCGCTTGATCGAAGTGGTCGGGCGCGATCTGAAGCAACCCGAAGTCGGCCTGCGTTGGGCCGCGCGCGCAGAGGCATGGGACGAGCGGATCGACGCGCCGGCGCTGCATCGCGCGGAGCGGTTGGTCGCCGAGGGCGAGCTACGCAGCGCGCTGGCCGATCCGGCCGCGGCCGCGCGGATCTACGCGAGCGCGCTGGAGTTGCTCGAGGTCGGCGAGGGCGAGCTCGATGCGGCGATGCACGATCCCGCTGAAGCGCGGATCGTGAGTCGGGCCTTCGTCGGCCTCGCCGAGCTCGCGCTCGCTCGCGGCGAGCATCGTGAGGCGTGGTCGCGGCTCGTGGGGGTGCATGCGCTGCGCGAGGCCTCGCTGGGGCCCGAGCACGTCGAGACCGCTCGGGTCGCGCTGGAGCTCGCGGTGATCGAGGCGACGCTCGGCGACTGGCGAGCCGCCGCGAGCAGGTTTGCGGTCGCGCTGCCGCAGCTGGACGCCGAAGCGCGTGCGCGAGCGATGCTCGAGCACGCTCGCCTTCGGCTGCTGCGTGCCGAGCTGATCCCCGACGAGCTCGGGCAGGCGGAGTCGCTGCTGCGCGAGGCCGTCGAGGCTGCGCCGAGTTATGCGGGTACGCTCGCGCTCGCGCAGCTCGAGCGCGTGAGTGGGCAGCTCGAGCAAGCCGAGCTGCGGCTCGCGTCGCTGGCCGGCGTGGTCGGGCTCGAGGTCGCAGTGACGCTCGAGCGCGGCGAGCTGCGGCTCGCTCAGGCTGATCCGGAGCAGGCGCTCGCCGAGTTCGATCGGGCCGCGAGCATGCTCGGCGAGCGCGACCAGCCGTCGCGCGCCGAGGCGCTGGCGGGCAAGGGTAGGGCGCTGCTGCTGCTCGGACGCGAGGCCGAGGGGTTGGCAGCGCTGCAGGGGGCGCTGGCGATCTGGGACGAGCTCGCGGCGAAGGGGCATCCGCGATCGGTCGTGACGCTCGAGCTGCTCGCGAGCGCGAGCGGGCCGGAGTCGCGTTACCGCAGTCGCGCCGAGGCGATTCGTGCGGGCTTGCTGTAGAGCGCTGATCGTGGCCGGATTCGCTAACGCCCGAGCACGCCGCGGCGCTCGAGCGCCTTGACCAGGCGATCGACCTCACGCTCGATGTCGAGCTCGTCGCCGTCGATCATGACGTCCGGATCATCCGGCGGCTCGTAGGCGAGGCTGGCTTCGTCGGGATCGCGTCCGAGCGCCTCGAGCCGGCTGCGGCAGGTCGGCAGCTCGGCGTCGAAGAAGGCCTCGATGAAGGTGGACTTCTCGCTCAGTCGCTCGCGTGCGCGCTCGCGATCGACCCGCGCGGGCGAGGTGAAGGCGACGATCACGATCATCCCGGCGTCGGCGAGCAGCTCGGCGGCGTCGATCAGCGGCTTGAACTGCTTGGCTTGGGCCTGGTGATCGACGCGGCTGAGCTGGCGAGGATCGAGCACGTAGGCCATGTGGCCGGCGTCGAACAGCCGACGCTCGAGCGAGCGCGCGACCACGATCTTGCCGGTGCCGGAGCGGCCGGTCATCCACAGCACGGCGGGCTTTTGATTGAACCGGGCGCCGCGTTCGGTCGAGACCAGCGCGCGAGCGACCGCGCGGCCGTCGTCCTG
>DATLLB010000077.1:0-14603 GCA_035538075.1 Enhygromyxa sp. | reverse complement strand
AGCGATCCACGCTGCCCCAGCGTGCGCGCCGAACCTGCACGACGAACTGCGACGACGCGAGCTGCTCGATGCCCGGCGCGTAGATCGGTCGCCGCTCGCCGTGCGGCGGCGTGGCCTCCTTGAACACGGTCGCCGACGCCTCGCCGTGACCGTAGTAGCCGACGCCCCAACCATCGGGGCGCCCCGCCGCCTCGGTCTGGTGGAGCGTGAACGAGGGCGAGAGCAGCCCCTCGAAGGACATCACGAGCAAGTTGGGCATGAGGCCCCGGGAGTATTGCGAACATCGGCGCGGCGAGTGCAATTGCGTCGGGCATGACCGCGAACGTCAGGATCAAGCAGCTCTGGATCGCCTTCGCAGCGGTGCTGGCGATCTCCTTCGCCGTGCTCGGCTGGGCCGGCGTGCGCATCTACCAGATGGCGCCGCCGGTGCCGGATCGGGTCGTGACCGACAGCGGCCGCGTGATCTTCGACTCGGGCGCGGTGCAGGCCGGGCAGAACGTGTGGCGTGCGCTCGGCGGAATGGAGGTCGGCTCGGTGTGGGGCCACGGTGGCTACGTCGCGCCGGACTGGACCGCCGACTGGCTGC
The DNA here is from genome assembly GCA_035538075.1 of Enhygromyxa sp. GTDB lineage: Bacteria > Myxococcota_A > Polyangia > Nannocystales > Nannocystaceae > Plesiocystis. Next base: position 14,017 of record DATLLB010000077.1, on the reverse strand, counting down.
ATCGCGAAGCGAGCGCGATGCTCGACGCCCGCGCGCAGGCCGAGCATGGCCAGACGTTCGCGGCGCTCAGCGAGGAGCAGCAGGCCGCCCTGCGAGCAGGATTGATCCGCGAGTACCGACACAACGGCTACGACGCGACGAGCGGCACGCTCGTGATCTCCGAGCAGCGCGCCCACGCGATCGAGGCCACTGCCGCCCATATCGCCGAGGTCTTCCGCGACGGTCGCGAGGCCTACGCGATGCCGGCCGACACGCTGAGCGATCCCGATCGCCTGCACGAGCTCTCGGCGTTCTTCTTCTGGACCGCCTGGGCCGCGGCCACGCTGCGTCCGGGCGACGACGTCACCTACACCAGCAACTGGCCGCACGAGCCGCTGATCGACAATCGCCCGAGCCCCGACGCCGTGGTCTGGACCGGCGTCAGCATCCTCATGCTGCTCGCGGGCATCGGCGCGATGGCGTTCTGGCACGCGACCCAGCGCAGCGAAGCGGAGACCAACGTGCTGCCGCCCAGCGATCCGCTGATCGGCACCGTCGCGACACGCTCGCAGCTGGCGACGATCAAGTACTTCTGGGTGGTCTGCGGCCTGCTGCTGGCGCAGGTCGTGTTCGGCGTGATCACGGCCCACTATGGCGTCGAGGGCACGCGCTTCTACGGCGTCCCGCTGGCCGAGCTGTTGCCCTACTCGATCGCCCGCACCTGGCACGTGCAGCTCGGCATCTTGTGGATCGCGACCGCGTGGCTCGGCGCCGGCCTGGTGATCGCCCCGTCGGTCGGCGAGGAGCCGCGAGGCCAGGCCGCGCTGGTCAACCTGCTGTTCGTCGCGCTGCTGGTCGTGGTCGTCGGCTCGATGATCGGGCAGTGGCTGAGCGTCCGCGGTGCGCTCGACGGCGACGCGTGGTGGTGGTTCGGCCACAGCGGCTACGAGTACATCGACCTCGGCCGCAGCTTTCAGCTCGGGCTGATGGTCGGGCTGGTGCTGTGGGCGTACCTGGTCGCACGCGCGCTGTGGCCCGCGCTGCGCCAGCGTGACGACCGGCGACCGCTCTTGATCCTGCTGTTGATCTCCACGCTCGCGATCGCCGGCTTCTACTTCGCCGCGCTCGGGGCCGGTCGTCACACCAACTTGGCGATCGCCGAGTACTGGCGCTGGTGGGTCGTGCACCTGTGGGTCGAGGGCTTCTTCGAGGTCTTCGCGACCGCCGTGATCGCGTTCTTGTTCGTGCGCCTCGGCCTGGTCGGGGCGGCGCTGGCCGGGCGCGTCACCGTGCTGGCCGCGACGATCTTCTTGTCCGGCGGGGTGATCGGCACGCTCCATCACCTGTACTTCTCCGGCACGCCCACCTTCGTGCTGGCGCTCGGCGCAGTGTTCAGCGCGCTCGAGGTCGTGCCGCTGGTGTTCCTCGGCAAGGACGCGTGGGACAACTGGCAGCTGAGCGGCAAGACCGAGTGGATGCGCTCCTATCGGTGGCCGGTGTTCTTCTTCATCGGCGTCGCGTTCTGGAACCTGATCGGCGCCGGCCTGTTCGGCTTCATGATCAACCCGCCGATCGCCCTCTATTACATGCAGGGCCTCAACACCACGCCGGTCCACGGACACACCGCGCTGTTCGGCGTGTACGGGCTGCTGGGCATGGGCCTGGTGCTGTTCGCCGTGCGAGCCGTGCGTCCGCACGTCGAGCTGCCCGCTCGGCTGCTGCGGTTCTCGTTCTGGACGATCAACGGCGGGCTCGCGGCGATGGTGCTGCTGAGCGTGCTGCCGGTCGGGCTGCTGCAGACCTGGGCGTCCGTCGAGCACGGCTACTGGTACGCACGCTCGCCCGAGTTCCTGCAGAGCGGCGTGATGGACACGCTGCGGTGGCTGCGGGTGATCGGCGACACGATCTTCGCGATCGGCGTGTTTGCGTTCGTGCTCGCGATCTTGCGCGCCACGATCGGCCGCCGCGGCGCGGTCGAGCTGTCATCGCCGGACTAACTCGGCATGCGCACTTCGAGCTCGGGGTAGTGCTTGCGAAAGAACTCGAGCGCCAGCCAGGTGTGGCAGTGCTCGACGTTCGGGTTCTTCTTGGTCGGGCAGTTACACCCGAGCCACACGTCGGTCTCGCGGGCCAGCTCGGCGATCTGGTCGAAGGGCCGGCGATCCTCGGCGAAGCGCTGCGCGAGCAGCTTGCGATAGTCCTTGGCGAAGCGCCTCCACGCGGCCTCGCTCGGCGCCGCCAAGTAGGCCTCCACGATCGCCTCACTTGGACGCAGCACGTGGCGTGTGTGCTTGCGCGTGTCTTGCCGAACTCCCTTCGGCAGGGCCGAGGCCGGTACACCGCGAGCGATCTGGTAGCGGGCGAGCATCGAGGTTGCGACCCGTATTGTCCGCCGTCGGTTCGCGGGTGACCATCGCCGAATGAACACTTCCTACATGCGCACTCCGTTGGCTGCACTCCTGCTCGTCTCTGCGTCGTCGCTCGCCGCTTGCAACGACGACGGCACCACCGCCGAAGGTCGGGAGACCGAGACCGGCGACGGCGACGGTGATGGTGATGGCGATGGCGATGGTGATGGTGACGGCGACGGCGACGGTGACGGCGACGGCGATGGCGACGGCGACGGCGATGGCGACGGCGACGGCGACGGCGACGGTGACGGCGATGGTGATGGCGACGGCGACGGTGATGGCGATGGCGACGGTGATGGCGACGGTGATGGCGACCCAGGCGTGTGCGGCGACGAGGTCGTCGATCCCGGCGAGGCGTGTGACAACGGCGTAGCGAATGCCGACGACGCCGAGTGCACGACGGCATGTCAGCTCGCGACCTGCGGCGACGGCTTCATCTACGCCACCAACGAAGAGTGCGACGACGAAGGTGAGAGCGCCGCGTGCAACGACGACTGCACGCTCGCCGCGTGCGGCGACAGCAAGCTCAACGTCAGCGCGGGCGAAGACTGCGACGACGGCAACGACGAGCAGTCGGACGCGTGCCTGACCGGATGCGAGGCCGCGTCCTGTGGCGACGGCATCCTCTGGATCGACAACGAAGCGTGCGATGACGGCAACGCCGAACTCGGCGACGGCTGCACGCCCGCGTGCACGATCGGCGACGGCTTCGGCTTCGTGTTCCTGACCAGCTCGAACGGCTCCGGTGGCTTCTACGGCTACGACACCGAGGCCGACCAGTGGTCGACGCTGAGCGAGCCGCCCGCGGTCACCTACAGCCAGATCACCAACGACGGCCTGTCCGTGTACCTGATGGGCGACGACAACCTCATCTACACCTACGACATCGGCGACAACTCGTGGACCACGCTCACGGCCGGTCCGGGCAACCTGACCGCGCAGCCGATCGGGTTCTTCCAGTGGTTCGACGAGGGCTTCTATTACCTCAAGGACGGTGAGTCGACGATGTTCGTGTACCGCGAGGGCTCGTGGACCTCGTTCGATATCGGCAGCTCGGGCTCGTGCGCCGGCTCGTGGGATCAGCAGAACGACGAGCTCTACATTCGCTCGTACGGGCAGCTCGGCTTCAAGGTCATCGACACCACCACCGACACCGTCGTGCGCACGATCATCGACGCGATCGACGTCGGCGAGAACAGCCGCAGCGGCTCGTACTTCAACGGCAACTTCTACGCGCGCACCTGGGAGGGCAGCTTCCAGCGGCTCGACGCGCAGAGCGGAGCCAAGCAGGACACCGGGGCCACGCCGCTGTCCTTCCACACCGCGACCGACACCGACTTCGCCTCGGGTCTGATCTACGTGTCGGGCTACGAGGACTTCTCGACCTCGTTCCAGGTCTTCAACCCGTCCAACAACTCGCTGCTGACGCTCGCCGATCAGCCGAGCGTCACCAACCACTCCACGATCACCGTGCTGCGTCAGCCGTAGCCGAGCAGCTCGCTCGCGATCGCCGAGCAGATCGCGTGGACCTCGTCGACGACGTGCGTGAGGATCTCGTGCACGTCGCCCGACAGCTCCTCCGGCGTGCGCTCGGCCAACCAGGCATGCAGCGCAGCGAGCCGCGCCTGCGAGCGCTCGCCCGGGAGCGCTCGCGCCTCGGACGGGCGGATCGCAGCCAGGCGCGCGAGCGAGGACTCGAGCGCGAACCCGATCGAGCGCGGGAACAATGGATCTTGGATCAGAAAGCCCGCGACCGCCGTGCCCGAGACCCGCCCACGATGACGGCGCATGAACGGCTCATAGCCCGCGCACGCGCGCAGCAACGCCAGCCACAAGGCCGTGTCGACGACCACGTGCGGCTTGGACAGCTCGAGCGCGTGGTGCTGCACGTCGAGGATCCGCGCCGTCTGGCTGGCGCGCTCGAGCATGCTGCCGAGGATGATGAAGTCGAGCGGAGTGTCGCGCAGCATGGTCGTGCGCAGCAGCCCGGCCGTGAGCGCCATCGACTCGGCGATCCGGGCATAGAAGGCGTGCCGATCGTGCGCCCAGGTCCAGCGCGCGCCGTGTTGATCGGATTCGTCCTCGATCCACCAGTGCAGCCCGTTGACCTGCTCCCAGACCTCCAAGCTGAGGTGATCGCGGATCGATCGCGCGTTGCTGCGCACCGCCATGATCGAGCTGCGCAAGCTGCTGAGGTTGCGCGGCTCCCAGACCATGTACTGCTGCACCAGCGCGCCGTCCTGCGCGGCGCTGGGATCGGCGAAGTGCTCGGCGAAGCGCTGCTGCTCGCCGGCCGCGATGATGACCGGCAGCCAGCTCACCCGCGCGTCCAGACTCCCGCCCATCAGCGCCTCGCGGGTCGAGCGTAGCGAGCGAGCGGTCGCCTCGGCGCGCTCGAGATAGCGACCAAACCAAAAGCAGTGATCGGCGACACGAGAGATCAGCATCAGCTGCGCTCCTCCAGCACCCAGGTGTCCTTCGAGCCGCCGCCCTGGCTGGAGTTGACGACGTACGAGCCCTCGACCAGAGCCGTGCGCGTCAGCCCGCCGGCCAGCACCCAAGGCCCCGCGGGCGACATGACGACATACGGCCGCAGATCGACGCGGCGCGGCTCGACACCATGCTTCTCGGGAATCCAGGTCGGCGTGGCCGAGAGCTCGATGCGAGGCTGCGCGATGTAGCGGCGCGGCTCCGCGTTGATCTTGGCCGCGAACTCCTCACGCTCGGCCGCGCTCGACTGCGGGCCCATTAACATGCCGTAGCCGCCCGCGCCGTCGACCGCCTTGACGACCAGCTCGTGCAGGTGCTCGAGCACATACTTGCGCTCGTCCGCGCGCGCGCACATGTACGTGGGCACCTGCTCGAGCAGCGGCTCCTCGCCCAAGAAGTGGCGGATGAATTCCGGCACCAGCGGGTACACGCCCTTGTCGTCGGCGATGCCATTGCCCGGCGCGTTGGCCAGCGCGACGTTGCCGGCCGCGTACGCACGCATGATGCCCGGCACCCCGAGCATGCTGTCGGGCCGAAACACCTCGGGATCGAGGAAGGTCTCGTCGGTGCGGCGATAGATCGCGTGGATCCGCTGCGGGCCCGCGATCGTGCGCGCGTAGACCTTGTCGTCGTCGACGAACAAGTCGGCGGCCTCGACCAGCTCGACGCCCATGGTCCGCGCCAGGAACGTGTGCTCGAAGTACGCCGAGTTGTAGCAACCGGGCGTCAGCACCACGCTGCAGCAGTCCTCGTCGGCACACGGGGCCACGGTCGCGAGCGCAGCCGCGAGCCGAGTCGGATAGCCGTCGACCGGCAGCACGGGCGCGCGCCGAAACATCTCCGGGAACACGCGCTTGCTGACCACGCGATTCTGCAGCACGTACGACACGCCCGACGGACAGCGCAGGTTGTCCTCGAGCACGCGAAAGGTCCCGTCGCCGTCGCGGATCAGGTCAATGCCGCCGACGTGAATCCGCACCCCGCCGACCGGCCGAATGCCGCGCAGCTTGGCCATGTACGCCGACGAGTCGAGCAGCATCGCCGGGTCGATCTTCGGGTTGCGCAGGATCGTCTGCTCGCCGTAGATGTCGTCGAGGAACAGCTCGAGCGCGCGCGTCCGCTGGCTCAGCCCGCGCTCGAGCTTGGCCCACGTCTCGTGCCGGATGATGCGGGGGATCGGGCAGAACGGGAACACCTTCTCGGTCCCGGCCGAGTCCGAATAGACCGAGAAGGTCACGCCCTGATTGAGCATCGACAGCGAGGCCAGCTCGGCTCGGCGCGCGAGCTCGTCGGGCTGCATCTTCACCAGCGGATCGAGCACCGAGGCGATGCTCGAGTGCGGTCGACACTCGCCATCGACCGACTCGATCAGCTCGTCGAAGGTGCCGGGCAGGCGCGCGTAGGTCGAGAACAGATCACCCTCGGGGTCCGCCACTTGGCCGATGGTAGCGATCGTGCCACTGTCGACGCAATGCGCCTGTTGGTTCAGCATCGCAGCCGCTACCGCTACCCCGAGCCTGCGCTGCTCGGCACTCACACGCTGCGCCTGCACCCTGCGTCGCATGCCAAGGCCAGCGTCGAGACCTATCGGCTGAGCTGCGAGCAGGCCGAGCGCACGCTGTGGACGATCGATCCGCACGGCAATCGCGTCGCACAGCTGAGCTTCCCGTGGCCCGAGCGGGTGCGCGAGCTCGACATCCTGGTCGAGATGGCGGTCGAGATCCGGCCGGTCAATCCCTTCGACTTCTTCGTCGATCACCGCGTCGAGCAGCTCGGGTTCGAGTATCCGCCCGAGTACCGCAGCGAGCTCGGCCCGTTCTTGACGCTCGACGAGCCAGCGCTCGCGACCGGGCCGCTGTTCGAGGCGTTCCTCGCCGAGCAGCCGAGCGAGGGCAGCACCGTCGAGGCGCTGGTCGAGATCAACCGCCGGACCAACGCGCGCATCAATTATGTGATCCGCGAGGAGCCCGGCGTGTGGACGCCCGAGCAGACGCTCGCGCAGGGCCGCGGCAGCTGCCGCGACTCGGCCATGCTGTTGGTGGCGTTGCTTCGTCGGCGCGGGATCGCGGCGCGGTTTGTCAGCGGCTACCTGATCCAGGTCACCGACGAAGGCATGCTGCCGGATCTCCCCAAGGGGCTCGATCACGACGTCGTCGATCTGCACGCGTGGGCCGAGGCGTACATCCCCGGCGGCGGCTGGATCGGCCTCGACGCGACGTCAGGCCTGCTCGCGTCGGAGGGGCACATTCCGCTCGCGAGCGCCTCGACGCCGGCCTTGGCCGCGCCGCTCTACGGCACCGCGGATGTGCTCGCCGAAGCGGTCAGCTTCACGATGTCGGTCGCCCGCCTCGGGCACGAGCCGCAGCCGACTGCGCCGTACACCGAGGAGGTCTGGGCGGACCTGCTGGCGGCCGGGCGTCGGGCCGATCGAAAATTGGCGGAGCTCGGGCTCACGCTGACCATGGGCGGCGAGCCGACATTTAATGCTCGTGAGAATGTCGACGCGCCCGAGTGTAACGGCGAGGCGCTCGGGCCCAGCAAGTGGCACGCCGGGTGGGCGCTCACCCACGAGCTGCGCCAGCGCCTGTTTCCGAGCGGCGTGATTCTCCAGCGAATGGGGAAATTCTATCCCGGCGAGTCGATGCCGCGCTGGGCCATGGACGCGATCGGTCGGACCGACGGCGGCGCGCTGTGGGATCCCGCAGCGATCGACACCACGCCCGACCGTGCGAGCGCCGAGCGACTCGCCAACGCGCTCGCGGCTGCGCTCGCGCTCGCCGACGGGCTGCAGCCGGCCTACGAAGATCCTTGGCACTTCCTCGCCCAGGAGGCTCAGCTGCCGATCGACGCGGATCCGCTCGGCTTCACGCTCGAGGACGGCGAGGAGCGAGCCAGGCTCGCGCGAACGCTCGGGCAAGGCCTGCGCACGCCGAGCGCGTGGGTGCTGCCGATCATCAAGGACGAGCACGGCCGCTGGCACACGCAACAATGGACCTTTCGCCGCGGGCACCTGTTTCTGCTGCCCGGCGACAGCCCGGCCGGACTGCGGTTGCCGCTCGGGTCGATCGGCGGCGAGCCGCTCTTGGTGATTCCCCCCGAGCAGCCCTGCTCGCCTGCGGATCCGCGTCGGCCGGACGACGGGCAGCACAAGCTCGCTGTCGCATCGTCGACGCCGCGCCCCACGGCCGTACACACGGCGTTGTGCGTCGAATATCGCGATCCCCACCTGTTCGTGTTTCTGCCCCCGCTCGCCAGCCAGGCCGATTTTGTCGAGCTGGTCGCGGCGATCGATCGCGTCCGTCGCGAGCTGAACATTCCGGTGATCCTCGAAGGCTACCCGCCGCCCGCCGGCCCGCTCTTGTGTCGCATCACCGTGACCCCCGATCCCGGCGTGCTCGAGGTCAACATTCCGCCGACCACCCACACCGACGCGTACGTCGAGCTGCTCGAGACCATCTACGACGCGGCCCTGCACGCGGGTCTGCACACCGAGAAATATCTGCTCGACGGTCGCCTCGCCGGATCGGGCGGCGGCCATCATTTGACGCTCGGCGGCCCGACTCCGCTCGAGAGCCCCTTTCTGCAGCGGCCCGATCTGCTCGCCAGCCTGATCACCTTCATTCAGCATCACCCGTCGCTCAGCTACATGTTCACCGGTCTGTTCGTTGGCCCGACCTCGCAGGCGCCCCGCGTCGACGAAGCTCGCCACGAGCAGCTCTACGAGCTGGAGATCGCCCTGGCCCACGCATTTGCGCAGACCGGCCAATCACCGCCGTGGTTGGCCGACTTATTGTTTCGCCACCTGTTGGTCGACGTCAGCGGCAACACCCACCGCACCGAGATCTCGATCGACAAGCTCTACGATTGGCGCAGCCCGAGCGGCCGCCAGGGCCTCGTGGAATTTCGTGCGTTCGAGATGCCCCCACACCCGCGCATGGCCGTCGCGCAGATGCTGCTGGTCCGCAACCTCGTGGCCGCGCTCGCCCAAAAGCCCTATGCGCACGACCTGGTCCGCTGGGGTCAGGGCCTGCACGATCGCTTCTTGCTGCCGCACTATATGTGGCAGGACTTCGAGGACGTGCTGGCATTCCTGCGCGAGCGCGAGCTCCCGCTCGATCCGGCCTGCTATCGACCATTCATCGATCTGCGCTGCCCGCTGATTGGGCAATTGCAGACTCGCGACATTCGGCTGGAGCTGCGCAATGCGATCGAGCCCTGGCACGTGCTCGGCGAGGAGCAGGGCGCGGGCGGGACTGCACGGTATGTCGATTCTTCGGTCGAGCGCGTCGAGGTCCGCGTCGAAGGGCTGATCCCCGAGCGGCACGCCGTGCTCGTCAACGGGCTCGCGCTGCCGCTGCGGCCGACCGATCGCGCGGGGCTATGGGTGGCCGGCGTCCGCTTCCGTGCGTGGGCGCCCCCGCACAGTCTGCATGCGCATCTCGGGATTCATCATCCCCTGCACTTCGACATTCTCGACCGCTGGTCGCAGCGCTCGCTGGGCGCGTGCACCTACCACGTGTGGCACCCGGAAGGCCGCGCGTTCGCAAGCCCACCGCTGACTCGCTTCGAGGCCGCCGCGCGACGGAGTCAACGATTCACGCGCGGCGATCAGAGCCCCTATCCGGTCGACTGGATGCAGGTCGAAGCGCACCGCGACGGGCCGCATACGCTCGATCTGCGACGCCATGCGATCGACCGACCGATGCCAGAACCACCGACCCACGAGGCGCCGAAGGAGCCGCGCATCGAGGGCAAGCTCGTCGTCGCCTGGAGCTGATCTCGCGGCTAATCACTATTCGTCCACGTCAACACGGCCTCGAAGGGCGGCTCACCCACGCCATCGAAAAGCGCGGGCAACTCCGGCGTCGGCCGATAGATGACGTGCACCCACGCTTCCACGGACTCGGCCAAGCGTGCGCGGTCGAGCTCGATCTGCGCGAACGGACGCCAAACCTCGGCGCCGTAACGTGCGAGCGCACGCTCGAATGGTTCAGCCCAGCCCTGGGCGAAGGTCATTCCGCCCGGTCCACCATCGAAGAGCTCGAACAGGGTGTTTTCGAGGCTGACCAGCTCGTGATCGAGGGTGCTGTCGTTGCCGATCGGAACGAACAGACCCTCGCACTCCGGTTGCAGGCATGCTGTTCCGCCGGCCTGATTCGTCCAGACGATGCCCGTCTTCGCCTTGATGATCAGCCCCGTACCGACGAAGTCGTACAACCTGACGCGCATGCCGATCAGGGACCCTTGGGGGCGATCAGCGGCTGATCGGCAGGATCGAGCGAGTCAAATTTCCGCGGCTCGCCACCGTCGACGACGAGGCCGCCGAAGTTGAGCACCTCGAGGGTCGAGACCCCGCGCAGGTCGATCCGCCGACAGCTCGGCTCGGGCGAGACGTAACAGACGATCAAGTGAGCGAAGCGCTCGGGCTCGTCGCCGCCGGTCTGCACTCCGGTGGTCAGCAGCACGAGCTCCCGGCCCGCGTGGGCGTCGAGCTCGAGCTGCCATGCGGCCCGCGGCTCGTGCATGCGCTTGACCGACATGCCGTCGACGGCGACCTCGCGGACGCGCGCGGCCTCGTGCCAGCCATCCTTGGTCTGGACCAGGAGCCCGGCGACGCCGTCGTCCGCGAGCGCGTCGGTGCGATGACGGATCACGGCCGCATGCTCGACGAAGTCGCCGCTCGTCGACTCGTGGGGGACGTCCCCGTCGTCGCCACAGTCCTCTTGATACTGGGCGTTGCCGAGCGCGTCGGCGGCCTCGCTCGCGCCGATCTGCGTGGCCCAGCTACGGCCAAGATCGGCGCAGAGCTTGGCCCACCCGCACGGCGGCGGTGCGGAGCTGGTGTCCGTGCAGCTCCAGCCGTCGATGCCCGCGAGCGGCTCGCCCTGCGGCGCCGGCAGGGCGCTGAACTCGAAGCCGGCCAGCGACTCCGCAGGCGCGGGCTTCAGGCGGATCGTCAACGCGACACCGTCTCGGTTCGGCGGCGGCTCGGTGCTCTCGGGCTCCGGCTTGGGCTCCGGCTCGGTCTTCGCGTCAGTCTTCGCGTCCGGTTTGGGCTCGGTCTTCGGCTCGGTCTTCGCGTCCGGCTTGGCGTCAGTCTTCGCGTTGGTCTTCGCGTCGGTCTTCGGTGCTTCCTCGGGCTGCTTCGTCCCGCAGGCGAGCACAGAGGTGAACACGGTGAGCAGGCAAGCGAAGCGCACGGTGGGGGCCAACATCGGCGCATGGTAAGCGTCGCGCGATCGCGAATCGATCCTTCGACTGCTCGTGACGGTCACCATGTGATCCCCCGATCACACGGCTCCCGACCGACCATGCCCCCAGCCCGGCGGGCTTGAGAGATCGCGCACTCCCCACGCCCAACCCGGCTGGAAACTGCTCGATCCTTCATAACAGTCGCGCCCGACCGATCGATCTCCCTTCCCGAAACGCAGAGCAAAGGTGATACGCTCCGCGCCGAGATGGCAAAAGAAGCATCCGTCGCCCCGAAGGAACGCGTCAACATCGTCTACAAGCCGGCCGGCGATGCGCAGGAGGACGTCGAGCTCCCGCTCCGGATCCTGATGCTCGGTGACTTCACCGCGCGGACCGACGACACCCCGGTCGAAGATCGCAAGCCGATCAACATCGACAAGGACAACTTCAACGACGTGCTGGAGGAGCACCGCCTCGGCGTCGACATCACCGTGCCCGACACGCTGTCCGGCGAGGCCGGAGCCGAGATGGCGGTGTCGCTGAAGTTCAAGAACATGAAGGACTTCACGCCCGAGGGCATCGTCGAGCAGGTCCCGGAGCTCAAGACGCTGCTCGATCTTCGCAACGCCCTCAACGCCCTCAAGGGTCCGCTCGGCAACGTGCCGGCGTTCCGCAAGAAGATTCAGAGTCTGCTCGAGGACGATGCGGCTCGCAGCAAGTTGATGGCAGAGCTCGGCGTCGAGTGAGCGGCTCGGATTCCACTCTCTTTCCTCAGCACCAGCACCACGGAAAATTCCCATGAGCACCGAAACCGAGACCGAAGCGGCCGGAGCAGCCGAAGGCTCCCTGCTCGACACCATCCTCTCCGAGACCAAGCTGGCCCCCGGCGACGAAGCCTACGACGTCACCAAGCAGGGCGTGCAGGCCTTCATCAGCGAGATGCTGAGGGGCCGTGACAACAAGAAGATCGACAAGGCGGCGGTCGACTCGATGATCGCCGAGCTCGATCAGCGGCTCAGCAAGCAGGTCAACGAGATCCTCCACCACCCGAGCTTCCAGAAGCTCGAGTCGGCGTGGCGCAGCCTCAAGTACCTGGTCGACAACGTCAACTTCCGCGAGAACGTCCGCGTCAACGTGCTCTCGGTGACCAAGGACGAGCTGCTCGAGGACTTCGAGGACGCGCCCGAGATCACCAAGTCGGGCCTCTACCGCACGGTCTACTCGGCCGAGTACGGCACCTTCGGCGGCAAGCCCTACGGTGTGATGTGCTCGCTCTACGAGTTCGCCGGCGGGCCGCAGGACATCGAGCTGCTGCAGCAGTGCGCCGCGGTTGCGACCATGGCCCACGCGCCGTTCATCGGCAACGCGTCGCCCAAGCTGTTCGGCGTCGAGAGCTACGAGGAGCTGCCCAAGCTCAAGGATCTGCAGAGCCTGTTCGAGGGCCCGCAGTACGCTCGCTGGCACTCGTTCCGCGAGAGCGAGGACTCGCGCTACGTGGGTCTGTGCGCGCCGCGGATGATGCTGCGCTTGCCGTACGGACCCGAGAACACGCCCGTCAAGTCGTTCAACTTCGTCGAGGACGTGATCGGCCATCACGAGCGCTACCTGTGGGGCTACAGCTCGGTCGCGCTGACCACCCGCGTGGCCGACAGCTTCGCCAAGTACCGCTGGTGCCCGAACATCATCGGCCCGACCTCGGGCGGCGCGGTCGAGAACCTGCCGCTCCACCAGTACAAGGCCCAGGGCGAGATCCAGACCAAGCTGCCGGTCGAGTGCCAGCTGACCGAGCGCCGCGAGTTCGAGATGGCCGAAGAGGGCCTGATCGGCTTGACCATGCGCAAGGGCAGCGACAACGCGGCCTTCTTCTCGGCCAACTCGGCGCAGAAGCCCAAGGTGTTCCCCAACACGCCCGAGGGCAAGGCGGCCGAGACCAACTACCGGCTCGGCACCCAGCTGCCGTACATGTTCATCGTCACCCGGCTGTCGCACTACATGAAGGTGCTGCAGCGCGAGCAGATCGGCTCGTGGAAGGAGCGCGCCGACCTCGAGCGCGAGCTCAACGTCTGGATCAGCCAGTACGTCGCCGACATGGACAACCCGGCTCCGGCCGTCCGCTCGCGTCGTCCGCTTCGCAAGGCCTCGATCAAGGTCGAGGACGTCGAGGGACAACCCGGCTGGTACAAGTGCTCGCTCAAGCTGCGCCCGCACTTCAAGTACATGGGCGCGTCGTTCGAGCTCTCCTTGGTCGGCAAACTCGACAAGGAGTAATCACGACGCGATCGTGATCATGAGGGCTCCCCGGCAGCGGGGGGCCCTTTGTCGTCTATATAGTTGTCCTCACCGCCGCCCATCATCATGGACCGCCAAACCATCGAGCAACGCGTCGCGCCCTTGCTGGTCCCGATCCCCGGGGCGAACAGGGCCGGTGAAAACGCCAACTACGATCCGCGCCACGAGGATCTGCGGCGCGAGGTCGCCAAGCTCGAGGCGCCGACGGGGGGCCTGCCCGAGTGGCCTCGCATCGCTCGCGGCGGGGCTTCGGTTGCTGAGCGGGCTGATCGAGAATTATTGGGAGGACGGGCACCCGCCGCTCAAGCGCATCCGTGGGCGCTCGAACGCGATCGGGTGGTTCATCAGCCGGTTCGAGTCGGCCAGCGCGAGCATGCAGGTTGCCGCGCAGGATCGGATTGCGATCGCGTTGCTGTCCGAGTACGCGCCGCAGCTGGCGAACTTGGTGCGGGATCGCTTCGGCGAGGATGCGCCGGGGATGCGCTCGCTGACCGAGGGGATCAAGCGCTTGGCGATGGGGCTGCCGCCGGCTTCGGCCGAGGAGCAGGCGAAGATCGACGCTGCGCTGGCGGGCGGTCCGGCTGCGGCTGCGGCTGAGCCTCCTCCACCGCCTCCGCCTCCGCAGCCGGTCGTCGAGAGCAAGCCCGAGCCTGCTC
>DATLLB010000076.1:0-7360 GCA_035538075.1 Enhygromyxa sp. | reverse complement strand
CGCTCGGCGTCGTAGACGTGCCAGAACGCGATCGCGTCGACGTTGACCGGCACCGTGTCCTTGGTCAGGCACGACTCGGCCGCGAAGTCGGTCGTGCGGATGCGCTGATCGATGTGATAGCTGACGCGATCGACGATCGGGATCACGAAGTACATGCCGGGCCCACGCAGCCCGCGATATCGACCCATGCGCAGCACGACGGCCTTCTCCCACTGATCGGTGAATTTGATCGCCGCGCCGGCCAGCGCTCCGAGCCCAATCGCGATCCCAGCCACCACGCCGGCCGACAGCGACGCGAGCAGCCCGATGCCCGCGGCCGCACCCGCGACGGCGATCCCTGCGACCGCGGCGATGGTCGGGAAGCGCGTGTCGTTGGGGCTGGTGTGGGTGACCGAGCGCGACGAGACCTTCACCAGTGCCTTCGACATCGAGGCAGTCTCGCAAATCAAGGCGATTCGCGCGACCGTCCAGGCTTGGACCGGATCTCGAGTCGAAGATCGGTGAGCCCGTCGATCAATTCGTCGATCGCAAAGCCCAGCTGCTCCGCCCGCTCCGCCGCCTCGATGCAGAGCTGCTCGAGCGCTCGGGCGCGCTCGCTGGCCTCGGGCGCGCCGTCGAGCAAGCACACGTAGGCGCCACCCGGCTCGATCCGCACGACCCCGCGCCGCTCGAGATCCGCGAACGTCTGCTCGACGATCCGCGGCGCGACGCCGAGATCGACCGCCAGCTGGCGCACCGTCGGCAGGCGCTCGCCCGGCTCGAGCGTGCCGTCGAGCACCTCGCCGAACAGGTGCTCGGCCAGCTGCCGCGCGAGCGGGCGATCGAGCGTGGGATCGATCGCAGCGGCGAGGCGGGCGGCCAGAGTCGAGGGGCGCGCCATCTCGGCTCGAGTATACCGTCCACGGCGCGATCGATCTCTGCGGCGAGCCTGGCGAGAGGCGCCCTCGAGAGATCGATCTCTGCGGCGAGCCTGGCGGGAGGCACCGTCGAGAGACCGTCTCTGCCGAACACCTCCTCGCAGGCGCCCTCGAGAGATCAATCTCTGCGGCGAGCCTGGCGGGAGGCGTCGTCGAGAGACCGTCTCTGCCCTGCGGGCTGACGGCCAGGATTTGGCCACAGACCGGTCTCTCGAGCGGGCCTGCGGGCAGGCACTCGGCAGAGACCGTCTCTGCGACGAGACCTCCGGGGCAGTCTTTGCCATAGACCGGTCTCTCGCGGGCGCCTGCCGACAGGCGATCGGCAGAGACAGTCTCTCGAGGGGGCCTGGCGGCAGGTACCGCTGAGAGAATTTCGCCTGGTGGAGGCCGAATTCGAGGGTTGTGACCAGCCGTCGTCCGCCAAAATCACGCGCCAGGCGCCGGGCCGCCGAGCTCGATCTACAGGCCGGCTGTAATCAATAGGACACCTGGACGCCGAGGCTCGGATAGATCGGCAGGCCAATCGCGGACGCCCGCGCGGTCCAGTCGGCCGAGTAGATCCAGATCTCGGGGTAGAGATGGTTGTAGACGTTCTGCACGTCGAGGTAGGCGCCGACGGTGGTGCGATCGAGCGTCCACGACTTGTCGAGGCGCAGATCGAGCTGGTGATAGAGCGGCTGGTAGCTGGTCCCACGCACGCCGTGCAGCGGGCGGTAGATGGTTTGGCCTTCCCAGACGGTCGCGACCTCGCGCCCGGTCACGGGGGTCTCGGGATTGCCCGAGCCCAGCCGGAAGCGCACGCCGAAGCGAAAGCTGCGAGGCAGCGCCACGCTCAGCAGCGCGACGAAATTGTGGCGTTGATCGAACACGGCGGGCAGCCAGCCGTGCTCGGGGTCGTCGACGCGGGCCCACATGAGCGTGTAGCCCAGCCAGCCGTCGACGCGGCCGAGCGTGCGACGCAGCAACAGCTCGATGCCCATCGACGTGCGGCGGCCGTAGTCTTGCGGGATCGGATCGCCATATTCGTGAGGCCCGTCGAGCTCGAACTCGACCGGACGGCTGCCTCGCCAAAAGCCCAGCGCGCGCAGCTGCAGGTCCCACGGGAGCGCGCCCTCGAAGCCGAGCGAGGCATGGGTCACGTGGGTGGCCGACACATATCGCTTCACCAGCTCGCCGCCGATGCCCGGGTCGAAGTAGGCGATCAGGTACTCGGGGATGTCGGCGAGCCCGGTCTCAATTCTGGTCTCGCCCTCGATGCCTTCTTTGAAGTCGAAGTAGCTGAGCGGGGGTTGGTCGCGCGCGCCGATGACCGGGATCGCGTACATCCCCGCCGCCGCGAGCAGCTGCACTGGTCCACTCACCGGCCCCCGCAGGCTCACGCGGGGATCGACGCGGAACAGCGGCTTGTCTGCGTACGCGAACACGTTCGCGCGCAGCGATGGGATCACGCTCCAGTCGCCCAGCCGCAGCGGCACGGCCAGCCACGCGCCGAAGCGCAGCTGCTCGCCGCGGAAGTGTGCTTCGCGGCTGGCGACGACGCCGTATTCCTCTTCGGTGATGAAGCTCTGCTCGCGTCGCCAGGTCTCGCCGACCACGTCGGCACCGAAGTCGAGGGCGATCCAGTCGCGCGGCTGCCAGCGAAAGGCCGCGCGCCCCGAGTACACGCGCGCGTATCGACGCAGCGCCAAATTGCCGACCAGGGTGGTGGCGTCGAGTCGAATCGACGGGCTGACCAGCACCTGCCAGCGCCGGTTGTCGAACCGATAGTCGAAGTCGAAGCGATGGAAGTTGGCGCGTAGATCGAAGTAATCGTCGAGCAGCAAGCGATCGCCAGCCCCGAGCGCCCGCACACCGAGCGCATGTCCGCCCTTCAGCGGGTGATCGAAGCGCGCGAAGTAGTCCCAAAAGTTGGGGGCGGTCAGCTGCTCGAGCGGCACCGCACGCAGCACGTCGCCAGCGTGGCTGCGGCGCACGCCGAGGTGGATCGAGCCGTTTCCGACCGGACCCTCGATCGTCGCGCCTGCGTCGAACAGATCGACGTGCGCCTGACCGTGGATCCCCTCGCGCTCACCCGCACGGCTGTCGATGGTCACGAGCCCGCCTCCGAACCCGCCGTAGCTCGCGGCATAGTTGCCGGGCGAGAGCTCGAGCCGAGCGACCAACGGCGGCGCGAGCACGGCGGCGATCGGGATCACATGAAACGCCCGCGGGATCGGGTGGCCGTCGAGGTAAAGGCCGACCTCGGTCGGATCGGCGCCGCGAAACGCCAGCATGCCCAGCCCGCCAGGGCTGCGCGCGAGCCCGGGCAGGTTCATCGCGGCGAGCAGCGGATCGTCACCGCTGCCCGGGTAGTGACGGGCAGCCTGGCCGTCGAGCGCGTGGTCGGGCGTCGCTTCGAGCGGGTCTTCGCGACGATCGGTCACGACCTCGGTGCGATACGGCCCGCTGCGATCGCGCTCGAGGTAGAGCTCGAGCACGCCCGCGTCGCTCTGCTCGAATTGCTCGAGTCGCACGTAGCCGCCTGCGACCACCACGACTCGCAGCTTGCCGATCGGCACCGCGGGGATCGTGAAGCGCCCCTCCGCGTCGGTCTCGGCGCGCAGCATCCACGTCACCGCTGCGGGATCGAGCGGCTCGCGTGCAGGCTTGCCGGGCCGCACGTCGGCGGGCGCGTCGACGAGCATGATCACCGCCCCGGACACGGGCGTGCGCGAGCGGCCGGCCTCGCGCACGCGACCGTGCAAGGTCGTCGTCGCGGCGGCTTCGATGTCGGACGGTGGCGCAGCGTGAGCTCGAATCGGCGCCGCGATCGCGAGCGCCGCGAGCAGCAGCACCGACGCCGCTCTAGTCATCGGATCTCGAACTCCAGGCTGAGCACGTCGGCCGCACGGCGGCTATCCCGATAGAGGATCAACACGCGCGAGCGGCCGGGCGACGCCTCCGGATCGACATCGTAGGAGAAGCGACCATGACCGCGGACCGGCACATCCGCGCCCGCCCGCCGGATGGCTCCGCTGCTGGCGGTGTTCGAGTACACCGCCTCGTCGACCAGCTTCCACGCCGTATATCCCCCGAGCGGAATCAACGTGCGCTGCAGCGACTGCGAGAGCGGATCGAACGCGAGATCGATGGAGATCTGCGCGCCCGGATCGACGTCGATGGTCGGCAGCGGCGGCACGCCGAACGCAACCACTTCATCGTCGACCCGGACCGTCAGCGCAGGCGTGAGCGGGATCCGATTGGCGGGCTGGTACAGCACCAACGCGGGCAGCTGTTCCTCGATCGGCGACTCGGCCCCGAGCGACTCCGCGTTGGCGATCGCCCACCACAGCGGCCCGATCAAGACGTCGTGGTAGATGAACCCGCAATTGTCGAGCTGTGACTGGTCACCGCGCCGCGACGCCCAGCAGTCCTCGGCCGCACGCCCATCCCACGCGACCACGCCGAAGAAGCCAATCAGCGACGCATAGCCCAACGGGAGGCCGGACAGCGAACGGGGGTCGAGCTGCGGAACCTCGAGCTCGAATGCCCCGTCGCCAGTCCCGAGCACACAAGCCCTGCCGGCGCTGTAGTCCTCGAGCTCATCGCAGCGCGGGTCGAAGAGCCAATATTCGAAGTCGTCCCGCGCCTCCAAGCACGAGCGGCCGCACTGCACCCAGAGCGTCTCGAGCTCGTGCTCCGGCAATCGTCGCCCGTCCTGATCGACCACCACCGCTTCGAGCCGCAGTCGATCGCCGGGCAAGACCTCGGCGATCGGTGCGTCCTCCATGCCCGCAAAGGCCGGGCCCACGCGCTCGGGACCGAGAGGTCCGATCTCCACGCTGTGGCGGACCATGAGCACCTCGGTCCCGTTGATGTAGCTCGGCGGTGGCACATCGAAGCCGCAGCCCGCGACGAACACCAGCACACTCGCGAGCCTGCCGATCACCGCCACGCCGCGAGTGTTTCGCGTTCGTGCGGCTCAAACAATCCGGCGATCGCCTCGAACGCGCGAGGGGATTGCCCTCACTCCGCCCCGAGCTTGCCCGCGAACGAGAAGTGCTCGACGACCTTGCGCCGCCACGCCGCTCCGCGCTGCGGATCATCGCCGAGCTTCGCGAGCGCCTCGCCAGCCGGCGTCTCCTTGCGAGCGACCTGCTCGTCGAGGGCATCCAAGAACCGCGCCTCGGTGCGCCCCTTCGAGTCGCGCACGTCCAGGCGATCGAGCCCCATCCGCGCGTAGCCGAGCAGTCGCTGGCACTTCTCGAGCACCTCGGGATCCGTGAGCCCATGGACCCGCGCGCGGTCCCACAGATCCATGCGCTGCTCGAAGCTCAGCTCCGCGACCAGCTCCCACGCCGCCTCGCCCGCGTCGTCGTCGTACATCAGGCCCTTGCACAGGGCCGGCAGCGCGCACACGGTCGTCGAGCCGACCGAGTCTGCGCCGCGGATCTCGATGAAGGGCTTGAGCCGCACCTCGGGGAACAGCGTGCTCAGGTGCAGCTCCCAGTCGCCCTGCGTGGCCCGCTGCATCACGCCGTGCGGATCGACGAAGCCGTCCTGCATGAAGCGCCGAAACGTCGCGTGGTGCGGGTGATAGTGGTGCCCGCGCTTGACGAAGAACATCGGCACGTCGAGCGCCCAGTCGACGTAGCGCTGCCAGCTGAACTCGCCCTCGAACGCGAACGGCAGCAGCCCGCAGCGATCGGGATCGACGTGCTCCCAGTTGGCCGACCGCAGCGATCGCACGCCCGCGGCCTTGCCCTCCTTGAACGGCGAGTTGGCGAACAACGCGGTGATCAGCGACGAGACGCCGAGCATCAACCGCAGCCGACGACCGCACTGCGCCTCGTCGCGATAGTCGAAGTTCGCCTGCACCGTGCAGGTGCGCAGCATCATGTCGATCGCCCCGTCGCCGCGCGTGGGCAGGTACGCGCGCATGACCGCGTAGCGACCCTTGGGCATCCAGTCGATCTCTTCGCGCGTGGCGAAGGGATGAAAGCCGCACGCGATCCAGGCCACGCCCATCGGCTCGGCGACCGCCTGCAGCTCGTTGTAGTGCTGCGTGAACTCGGCGCAGGTGTGGTGGACGGTCGGCAGCGGCTTGCCGCTGAGCTCGAACTGACCGCCGGGCTCGAGCGTGATCGAGGCGCCGTCACGCTCGAGGGCGATCAGCTCGCCATGGATGCCGCGATCCTTGGACTCGGCCCAGCCGAAGCGATCGCGCAAGCCCTCGAGCGTGGGCAGCACGTGCTCGCGGTAGCGAACCGGCGTGGGCACGCCCTGTTGATCGAGATAGAGCCCAAACTTCTCTTGCTCGGTGCCGATCAAGTGGTGATCGGCCTTGCGGGCGCGCTCGAACCACTGAATGAGTTGTGTGTTGTTCTCGATCGGGGCCGTGCCACCGCGCCAATTTTCGTTGCTCATTCAGTTGACCGTCGGCTGGGGGCCCGTACGAGGGCTGCAAACAGTGGTTACGGGGGGCGCCTTAGTACCACCCGGACCACTGGCCGCCCAGATGAGAGGAGATCCCCGACGGCGGCCCACAACCTCTAACTCACGCGTTCAAGCCTGTCTTGACCCAGTCAGGGCGCAGTTGTAGCCTGCCTCGGCTCGATGTTCGGGCACCCCCGAGGCTTTCATGGCACTTCCCCCTGACTCGGACGCGCCCTGCGTCATCGGCAACCAGATCCTCATCCGTGGCACCCTCGTCGGCGAAGAGGATCTCATCGTCGAAGGGCGCATCGAGGGCGCGGTCACGCTCGCCGGTCACCTGACGGTGGCCGAAGCCGGGCGCGTCGAGGCCAACCTCGACGTCGACAGCGTCGAGGTGCACGGCGAGGTCATCGGCGACATCTCGGCGGCCCGCTCGATCACCATCCACCAGGGCGCTCGCGTGCAAGGCAACGTTCGCGCCCCGCGGGTCATCATCCATGACGGCGCTCGCTTCCGCGGCTCCGTCGAAATGAAGGTCGATCTCCCCGACGATCTCGCCAAGGCCCTCGCGCGGGCCTGACCTCGCTGACTTCTCTCTCTCGCGTTCCCGGAGCCCCACAACATGGCCAACACCGTCATAGGCAGCACCATCGTCGTCGACGGCGAGATCTCCGGTGACGAGGACCTCATCATCCTCGGCACCGTCAAAGGACAGATCAGCCTGCGCGAGAACATCGTCGTCGAGCGTGACGGCGTCGTCGAAGCCAACGTCGAGACGGCGACGATCACCGTCCACGGCTCGGTCACCGGAGACATCCACGCGTCGGATCGTGCCGAGCTGCGCGCCGACTGTCGCGTGGTCGGAGACATCCACGCGCCGCGCATCCTCATCGCCGATGGTGCCTCCTTCAAGGGCAACGTCGACATGGACAGCTAGCCCATGTCAGCAGCACCGCGAACCAACAACAACAGCGACGAGGAGAGCGGCGAGACCGTGGTCGGCCCCGCCATCTCGATCCGTGGACGGA
>DATLLB010000075.1:0-5017 GCA_035538075.1 Enhygromyxa sp. | reverse complement strand
TCAGAAGATGTTCGCTGACGAACCACGCGCATCGCCGTGGTTCGTCGAGCCGGAGATGCTTCCGCCTGTGATCGATGCAGGCCGCGCCGCCGCCGACGTCGACCGAGCCGTGCTCACAACCGTGTTTCACATCCGCTCGCCCGTCGGGTTGGCCTGTGCGATTGCAACCCTGCGAGCGCTGCAAAGGGTGGCGCACGAGCACGGAGCGGTCTATCGTGAGCTCGTGCGCGCGAGCATGACGGCCAAGCAGATCCAGCAGACGCCCAAAGAGCTGCTCGAGTGGGACGACGAAGATCCGCTCGGCCCAATGGAGCTGACCGGCGCCTACTATGTCCGTGGGCACGAGGAGGGTCGCGAGGAAGGCCGCCTCGTCGAGGCGCGTCGCCTCGTGCTGCGCGTGCTCGGCAAGCGCGGGCTGACCATCGATGACGCGCAGCGCGAGCGGATCGATACTTGCGAGGATCTCGTGCAGCTCGAGCAGTGGATCGACCGCGCGCTGATCGTCGCCCACGTCGCTGCGCTGTTCGACTGATCACTCCGCCCGAGCGAGCTCGCGGAGGGTGCCGTCCAGCGCGACCACGACCCACGCGAGCCGCTCGTAGTCGAGCGTATCGGGTGTGTCGCTCGGCTCGTGATAGTTGGGATTTCGGAACACGGCGGTGTCGGTGATCATCACCGCGTCCGGCCACCCCGCCTGCCAGAAGCTCCAGTGGTCGCTCCAGTCGATGCCGGTGATCGTCGCAGGCGCGGCGATCGACTCGACCGGCACCGGGCCATGACGCTCGAGCTCGTCGACGACCGCCCGCACGAGCGGACGCGAGCTGTTCTTGCCGACCACCGCGATGAAGTCACCCGTGCTCGGGTACAGCGGCGCGACGATCTTCGGATAGCGCTGACTGCCGGGCTCGTCGCTGAAGTAACCGATGCTCTCGAGGCTCAGCATCGCCGCGACCTCGTGACCGTCGGCGCGAAGCTGGCGAGCGTAGACGCTGCTGCCCATCGCCTCGGGGTCTTTGAAGTGCGGCGGCTCCTCGTTGGCGAACGCGACGAAGCGAATCGTGCGATCGGGCGTGAACCCTCGCAGCCGACGCGAGAGCTCGAGCAGCGCCGCGACTCCGGAGGCGTTGTCGTCGGCGCCGGGGTAGGCGAGGCACGTGTCGTAGTGGGCGCCGACGATCACCAGCTCGGGTTGGCGCCCCGGCAGCTCGACCGCGAGGTTGTGCACGCGCTGGCCGTCGACCATGTAAGGCGTGACTTCGACCGCGTAGCCCATCCGCTCCCACTCGCCGCGCAAATATTCCGCGGCGGCCTCCATGCTGCCGGGACGCGCGAGGCTGCGACCACCGATCTCGCCTGCGAGCTGCACGACGTGCCCGCGCACGGCGGCGACCAGCTCCGGCGGCGCAGGCTCGGGGCGCGGCTGCAGCTGCTCCTTGGACGCGCAACCGAGCGCCATCGTGGCGAGCCACGCGAGCGCCCCAAGTAGCCTGTAACGCCGTCGAGTCATCGTTCGTGGCACGATCGTGCCACTCCCCATGCCCGACCGCACGATCCCCTGGCCCGAGCTGTTCGCCGAGCACCGCCGCTACCTGTGGAGCGTCTGCTATCGGCTGACCGGCGACGTCCTCGACGCCGAGGATCTCGTGCAGGCGACCTTCGAGCGGGCGATGGCGCGACCGCCCGAGGATCTCGATCGTCCGTGGCGGCCGTGGTTGACCCGCGTTGCGACCAACCTCGCCATCGACCTGCTGCGCCGTCGCAGCCACGCCGCCTACGACGGACCCTGGCTGCCGGCGCCGGTCGAAGATCTGCTCGAGGTCGACGGCTGGACGCGCGAGCATCACGGCGGTGAGTCGGAGCGCGAGCTCGAGATCCGCTACGGCCAGCTGGAGAGCGCCCGCTTTGCGTTCCTGCTCGCGCTCGAGGCCCTCGATCCTCGCGCTCGCGCGGTGCTGATCCTCCGCGACGTGCTCGGCTACTCGGGCCCGGAGACCGCGGAGTTCCTCGAGCTGACGCCGGCCAACGTGCGCGTGATCCTGCATCGCGCCCGCAAGCAGCTCGAGCAGGCGCGCGGCGTGGCGCGACCACACCCGGTCGACTCGCGCATGGAAGCGGCGATCGAGCGCTTCGTGACCGCGATCGCCAACCACGACACCGACACGCTCGAGCAACTGCTGGCCGAGGACGTGCGCGCCACCAACGACGCGGGCGGTGAGTTTCTGGCCGCGCGCAAGATCGTCACGGGCCGCGATCGCGTCATCGCGCTGTTCCGCGGCATTCAGCGCGGCGCCGCGGCCCCACGCTGGTACGAGTTCCGCTCGATCAACGGCGAGCCGGGCCTGGTCGTCAGCTTCGAGGACAACGGGCGCCGGGTCGCGAGCGGGGTGGTCTTTCACATCGAGCTCGACGATCGCGGTCGCATCTGCGAGGTGCAGGTCGTGCTCTCGACCCGCAAGCTCGCCGGCGTGGATTTCCGAGGGCCGCGCGCTCAGCCGCTCCACTGAAGCGCGAGCGTGGTGGCG
This sequence comes from Enhygromyxa sp., assembly GCA_035538075.1. GTDB lineage: Bacteria > Myxococcota_A > Polyangia > Nannocystales > Nannocystaceae > Plesiocystis. The sequence continues at coordinate 2,495 of DATLLB010000075.1, read as the reverse complement.
CAGCCGCTCAGCTCGATGCCGTCGCTCGTGAGCGCGAGTTCGACCCACGGTTGCCCGTCCTCGGCGGCCTGGTGCTGATCCATGACGAGCTCGAGCTCACCGCGGACCACGTCGATCACCAGATCGCGGCGATGCGTCGAGTAGGTGCGGCACTCCAGCGGCACGGGCTCGTACGCGTAGCCGTAGTGCCCAACGCCGTAGCCGTGACCGTAGTTGTAGCGACGCTCGACGTTGAGCGCCCGCACGTGCACGAGCTCGTCGCGCTGCTCGACGGTGATCTCGGTCCGGGTCGTGCACGAGCCCTGCGTGTGCGGGGCACCGAGCTCGGGCACCACCAGCATCCCGCCCTCGCTGGGGATCAGCGCGCCGACGCCGACCATGTAATCGGCGGTGACCTCGGTGAGCTTCGGCGCTTCGATCGAGCAGCGCTCGGCTCCACACATCAACAAGCGCGCGTCGATCTCGGTCGCCGGGATGTTGTGCGCGAGTCGGTTGCGGATCGTCGGCGCCAGCTCGTTCCACGCCTGCAAGAAGCTCTCGGTGCGCAGCAACGAGGCGTCCCGCTGCTGCAGCGACGCGTGGCAGAACTGCGTGGGCACGCCCTCGAAGTGCGGCTCGCTCGGCGTGATGGTGCGCGGCGTCTCGGGCTTGGCGTCGTGCCCGAGCCCGCTCGGCTCGGTGCCCACCAGCGGCGCTTCGGGCTCGACCGCTGGTCCGCGCTCGAGGCCGCAAGCACCCAGACCCAAGCTCGCGAGCACGGTGCTCAAGCGCGTTCGCTGCACCCGCGGAGTTTGGCGCGAGACTCGGGCTACTCGCAACTCTCGCTCAGCGAGGAGTTGCTGACCTGCGGGTCGCCGCTGGCGAGCACGAAGATGCCCGGAAACCCCTGAGTCTCGAACCCCTCGCTGCGGTTGTCACACAGTGTGGAGTCCTCGATCACCATGCTGCCGCTGAGATCGTTGCTGACGAAGAACACGGCCCCGCCGCCTTCGTTGGCGTGGTTGTGCTCGATCTTGGTCCCGCACAGGCGCAGCGTGAAGGTGTTGCCGTCGTTGTAGATGGCGCCGCCGCTGCCACCTCCAGGCGTGCCCTCTTGCGCCGGGTTGGCCCCGTCGCCGATCGCTTCGTTGTGCGAGAACAGGCTGTTGATGACCGTGTAGGAGACGCCGATGCTGCTCAAGCCGCCGCCGTTCGAGCAGCGATTGCCGAGCTCCGGCGCGCCGCCGAAGGTGCTGTTGACCACATAGACCGGCTGGCCTTCGTATTGATCGAACACCCGCACGGCCGCGCCGCCGACATCGGGGCCGACGTCGTCGCAGGTGTTGTTGAAGAAGCGCGTGTTGACCAGCTTGAAGCGACCGCCTCGCACGAAGATCGCCCCGCCGCCATCGGGATCCTCGCCGCTCGCGTTGCCGTCGACGAACGTGATGTTCTGAACGGTCAGCCGCGGGTGGTCTTGGTTGTTGCACATCGGGGTGGTCCAGACCAACGACTCGTCGCAGGTGTTCATGTAGAGGATCCGCCGCGCCCCCGCGCCGCTGAGCGTGATCAGCCCGCCGCCGTCGATCACGATCTCCGGGCCCTTGTCGTTGTAGATCTTCGCGGTCTCCTCGAGCGTGATGGTGTGCGGCTCGGGTCCGCAGTCGAAGGTGATCACGCCGCCATTGGCGACGGCCTGCACGAACGCCGCGCTCGTGCAGCTCTCGGGCGTACCGTCGCCGATCACGGTGGTCGGGCTCGAGACGTCGGCCGGCCGCGCCTCGTCGGGCACCGCACAGCTGCCCTCGGGGTTGCCGGCAGGCGGCCCTGACTCGGGATTGGTCAGCGGGTTCTCGATCGGCTCGCCGTCTTCGTCCGCGGACGCGCAGGCGAGCAGCAGCGAAGACAGACCCACGAGCACGGCAAGACGAGACATGATCGCCAGTCTATCCGGGATCGAGCGGGGTCAGGCGATCGCGTTCAACCCGGCGTCGAGCAGCGAGAGCAGCACGGCCGACAGCTGCTCGAAACGCGGAGCGGCATGCTCGTCGCGTTCGTCGAGCATGCCGTCGAGTGCCAGCATCGCGAGCCCGTGCACGCCGGCCATGATCGCCATCGCGAGGTCGTGAACATCGACGCGGCCGACGACCTCGGCGACCTGGGCCTCGAGCAACCCGAACGCGAGGTCACCGGCCTCGCGCAGCGCAGGGGTCGGCTTGCGGATCGCTCGCCCGAACATCACGCGGTATTGCGATGGGTGCTCGATCGCAAAGCGCAGGTAGGCCTCGCCGAACGCTCGCAGGCGGGCCCGGGGCTGATCCGCGGCAGCGTCCGCGGCCTCGCGTCCGAGCCGGTAGAGCTCCGTGAACCCGGCCTCGGCGATCGCGATGAGCAGCGCGTCCTTGTCGGCGAAGTGCCGGTACGGGGCGGAGTGCGAGACGCCGATCTGCCGGGCGGCCTCGCGCAGCGTGAACGCGTCCGGTCCATGCTCGGCGATCAGCTCCAGCGCGACCTCG
>DATLLB010000074.1:0-4559 GCA_035538075.1 Enhygromyxa sp. | reverse complement strand
TGCTCTTCTATGACGCGACGACCGGCCTCGGCGCGACCGCGACGCTCGACGGCGACGGGACCTACGGATACGTCGGCTCAATCCCCGGGTTCTCGACCGGCTGGGATCAGATCGTCGGGACCGACCAAGGCGGCCTGCTCTTCTACGACGCCGACACGGGCGCGGGCGCGACCGCCACGCTCGATATCGCGGGCAACTACGCGTACGTCCGGGAGCTCAGCGGATTCTCGCAAGGGTGGACGCACATCGTCGGCACGTGAGATTTTCTCGCCGCACGACGGCGGGCCCATGCACACGGGAAAGACCCCCTTGTAGGGGGTCACCACGTGCGGTCGAGGACTACGTGCGGCCCCATCCTCGGTCGCACGCAGTGCGAGCGAGGCGGACGCGAAGCGGACGTGCATGGCTCAGTCTACGGCCGACCACGGGGGTCTTAGCTGTTAGACTCTGGGTCGCTTGGACGCCGCGATCGCCACCCCGAAGCACGAGGTTCACACGCAGACGCTCGCCGAGATTCGGGCGGCGGTCGCCAAGCGCATCCACGGCAAGGACGAGATCATCGAGCTCGCGCTGATCTGCCTGGTCGCGCGCGGGCACCTGCTGATCGAGGACATCCCCGGCGTCGGCAAGAGCACGCTCGCGCGGGCGCTGGCGGCTGCGATCGGCGGCAGCTTCAGCCGCATCCAGTTCACCAGCGACTTGCTGCCGGCCGATCTGCTCGGTGTGAATGTCTGGCGAGCGAGCCGCGAGCAGTTCGAATTTCGCTCGGGGCCGATCTTCGCCAACTTGGTGCTCGCCGACGAGGTCAACCGCGCGCCGCCGCGGACTCAGAGCGCGCTGCTCGAGGCGATGGCCGAGGGCCAGGTCAGCATCGATGGCACCAGCCACGTGCTGCCCGATCCGTTCATCGTCATCGCCACGCAGAACCCCGAGGAGCACCACGGCACCTATCCGCTGCCCGAGTCGCAGCGCGATCGCTTCTTGCTGCGCCTGAGCATGGGCTACGCGGGCGCCGAGATCGAAGCGGCCTTGCTGATGCGCGGCGGCGTCGAGGGCTCGGGCCGACCGAGCGCCGAGCCCTCGCCGGCCCTGGCCGCGCCGTCGCAATTGCTCGAGCTGCAGAGCGCGGCCGCGAGCGTGTTCGTGCACGCCGATCTGGCCCGCTATGCGCAGCGGGTCGTGCAGGCCACCCGCGAAGCGGCCGAGATTCGCCTGGGCGTCAGCACCCGCGGTGCGCTGGCCTGGGTCGCCGCCGCGCGTGCGCGTGCGCTGCTCGGCGGACGCACGCGCGTGAGCATCGATGATCTGCAGGACCTCGCCGTCGCTGCGCTCGCGCACCGCATAGTGCCGGCGCAGGCGGGCAGCGGGGATCAGGTCGCGCTCGCGCAGGAGCTGGTCCGCGAGCTGATCGCTACGGTCCCGGTACCCGTCTGATTTAGCCCCCCGCGGCCGCTGTGGTTCGCGCCGCTCGCTTCGCTCGCTCTGGGCTGGGCGTTCCTCACCGCACGTGGTGACCCCCGTTGGGGGTCCTCATAGTCGCTCCGATGTAGCGCTCAACTCCGCTGACGCACGGGCATCCAGAGGCCGAGCTCGAGACCGAGCGCGAGCTCGAGGCCGCCGACGTGAAAGATCGGCGCGCTGCCGGGCCGCAGCCGGACCGAGGGCACGCGGCCGCTGGGTAGCTCGGCGGTCGCGTCGAGCTGGAGGGTCGCGGCGATCCGCAGAGTCGTGCGGCCGAGCTCGACGAGGCCGCCCGGCGCGAGGCGAAGGCCGCCGCCGAGCAGTGGCGGTGCATCGACGGCCGCTCGCTGTCCGTCCTCGAGCACGAGCCACGGCTCGCACGCAGCCGCGAGCACGATCGGCAGCTCGAAGCGACGCGCTCGCAGGGCGTAGCCCACACCCAGACTCACGCGCGTGCGCAGCAACGAGAGCGCCGCGGAGCTGCGACCGGCGACGCGCACGTCGAGTCCGATCAGCAGACCGTTCGGTGTGCGGAGATCGAGGCCGAGGCTGCCGGCGGTGGCTCGGTAGCCGGCCGCAGGGTGGATGCCGACGACGCTCTGAAGGCCGAGACGCGGGCCGACCTCGAGCACGATCGGGCGCTCCCGGGGACCGCTGCTCGGCTGGGGCTCGAGCTCGGGCTCTGCTGGCTCGGGGCTCGGAGGCGCGGGGCTCGGGAGCTTTGGCTCGGGTGCAGGCTCGGGTGCTGGCGCGGCCTCGATCGGCAGCACGACATCTTCGGCGTCGGGATCGAGCTGGTCGTCCTCGATCGCGGCGAGCAAATTGGCGAGCGCGCTGGCCAGCGTACGCGCGGCGTCTTCCTGCTCGGCCGGGACCGATCGATACCAAGCGCGACCGTCCGAGAAGATCAACGCGAGCGACCACTGCCCTGCACCTTCGGATCGAACCTCGACGTAGGCGTGCAAGGCTTCGCTGCACGCGGGCTCGATCTCCGACGCGCGCTCGATCGAGCGCAGGTGCAGATCGGGGAGCCGCAATCGCGTCGCCGCGACGAAGGCCGCCTCGTCGAGATCGGCCGTCCGAACCACGGCGTCGCAAGCCCGAGTCGGTTCGGACGGAGCCAGTGCGAGCCATCCGGCGAGGCCGAGCGCAATCACGCTTCGCAAGAATAGCCGAGGGAGCAAACGAGCGACGACCCCACGCTGAAGGGCGTGGGGCCGCGATCACGCGATTGAAAGCTCAACCACCTTCGCCTTCGCCACCGCTGTCGCCTTCGCCTTCACCACCGCTGTCGCCTTCGCCTTCACCACCGCCGGTGTCTCCTTCGCCGCCCGTGTCCCCTTCGCCGCCCGTGTCTCCTTCGCCGCCCGTGTCTCCTTCGCCGCCCGTGTCCCCTTCTCCGCCACCATCGCCCTCGCCACCTCCGTCGCCCTCGCCCTCACCTCCATCGCCCTCGCCACCGTCGCTATCGCTGTCGCCCTCCCCTTCGCCGCCGTCGCCTTCGCCTTCGCCCTCCTCGCCTTCACCGTCGCCGTCGTCCTCGTCGCTCTCCTGCCCCTCGCCTTCTTCGAGCTCGAGATCACAAGCAGGGACGCCGAGGGTGAGCAGGACAGTACCGAGGAAGAAATTCACAAAAGTCTTGCGCATGATGAGCTCCTGGATTCGACGGTGAGTGATGCGAGGCGGCGCTGCATTACTCGAGCGAGTCGTGTGTTTGCTCAGCCGCCGTCGCCCTGGGTCGTGCCACCTTCGCCACGCGTGGTGCCGCCATCGCCTTCGCCACCGCCACCATCACCCTCGCCGCCACCACCCTCGCCGTCGGTCGTGTCGCCCTCGCCTTCGGTCGTGGGATCTTGGGTCGTCTCGCCCGAGTCGCCCTCGCCTTCACCGGACTCGGTCTCGACTCCGCCGCCCGTCGCATCGGACTCGGACCCGGTCTCGGAGCCCGACTCCGAGTCCGAGTCGCCATCGCTCGACTCGTCGTCGCTCGACTCGGTCTCCAGCGAAAGGACGTAGGGCTGCTCGCCGCAGCTCGCGAGCGTGAGCACGAGCGCGACCATGCAGGGACAGAGCGATCGGTTCGACATGGCTCAGGGCTCGAGGGCTCGCTCGGCGGAGCGGCGATGCACACCACTGGGAAAATCGTCGAGGTACGCCTGCCAACAGCCCTGCAGCTGCTCGTCCGCGGCCCGTCGGCAGAGCCCCGCGCGCGCGTCGTCGGCAAAGCGACCTTTGGGAAATTCGTCGAGATACTCGCGCCACAGCGCAACCTCTCCGGCCTCGTCGCCCTGCTGGCGCGCGAGCGTGAACAGGTCGCCATAAGCGAGGTCGGCGTGGCGACTGCGTCCCGCGAGCTTCACGATCGCGCGATAGGCCTCGGCGGCGGCTTCGAGCTCGCCCTGCTCCCAGCGTCGCTGCGCTTCCTGATCGAGCGCGAGGATCTGCTCGGCCTTGCTCGGCTTGCGCTCCTCGATGGGCTCGGGCGCAGGCTCGGGTACAGGCGCAGGCTCGGGCGGCTCGGACGGCTCGGGCTCCGGCACCACGACGGCTTCCTGCGGCGACGGTGTCGATCGGATCGGCTCGCCGCGCGGTCGAGCTCGAAGCGGCTCGCTCTCACGCTTGCGAAACTCGGCCTGGTTGCCGGTCGTGGCCTCGCTGCGCGCCGCGTCGACAAAGCGCTCGAGCAGAGTCGGCAGCGCGAACGCCAACAGCAACAGCGCGGCCGCGAGCCCGATGTGCGGCAGCCAGCGTGTGCGCCGAGGCTTCGCCGGCCGAGCAAACGCCGGGATCGCAGCCTGTCGACGGGCCGCGACGTCACGCTCGGCCAGCGCACGAGCTTCGTGGATCAACGCATCGAAACCCGCGTCGGCGACCGCCGCATCGGCCTCGCTCAGCTCGACGATCGGCGCGAGACGGTCCGCGTCGGACAGCCCCGCATCGGAGACGACCTCCGGGTTGCGCTCGCGCGCCAGCAGGGCGACGAGGCCGGAGAGGCTGCGCTGTGGCGCGAGTATCTCGACGAATTTCCCAAAGGTCGCTTTGCCGACGACGCGCGCGCGGGGCTCTGCCGACGGGCCGCGGACGAGCAGCTGCAGGGC
>DATLLB010000073.1:0-18034 GCA_035538075.1 Enhygromyxa sp. | reverse complement strand
CCGGCTCGACGGACATGGGGTTCGCGGTGGTCTCCGGTGTGTCGGACGGCTCGCCGCGACAGGCGAGGAGCAGGAGCGCCGAGGCGAGCGTGAGGCGGCGAGAGATCGGCATCGGGCGCGAACTTAGACGAGTTGTCCGGCGTGGCCAAACCACGCGTCAGCGGCCCAAGAGGCTGCGCAGAAAGCCGTCCGGCGAGGCGAACAGCACCTCCGTGCTGCACTGAGCAGGCTCGCTGCCGAGCAGCTTCGATCCGGCGCGCAGCTGCAGCAGCCCGGCGGCGTACTCGATCGAATCGAGCGCTGCGCCAGTGCCCGCGAAGCCGAGCCGCAGCGCCCACGCGCCGCCTTCATCCATGCCGGGGTGCGCGACGGCGGTGAGCTCGAGGTGATCGAGATCGAGATCGACGGGGCCACCTGGGAGCCCGCGCGTCTGGATGCGAGCGCGCGCGAGGTAGGGCACGCGCGCGTGGCCGAGATCGGGGGACGCCATCGGATCGGTCCAGACCTCGATCAGATCGATCTGCGTCTGCCGAGCTCGGCAGCTGCGTTGCTCGATGCGATCGGCGAACAGCACCAGCTCGCGGGGGATCGGCAGCCCGAGCAGACGCTCGGCGCCGGGCGGGACGCCGGGGTCGAGGCTGCGCACTTGCTTGATGATCATGCGGGACGGCGCAGGCGCAGCGTTGGCGTAGGCCGGCCAGCCAGGGGCGACGTCGCGGATCTCGAGGTCGAGCGTGACCCGGCGGCGCGCGCGGGCGGGATCGAGGAGCCGGTTCTCGAGCTCGAGGAAGCGCTCGGCGATCACGATGCAGTCACGCATGAGCGCCTGCACCTGCGCGTCGTCGAGCACGATCGCGCGGCCCTCGGGCAGCTCGGTCGACTTGGCGATTCGATCGATGTCGAACGGCGCGCCGGGCTTCTTCTGGGTGACGCGGATGACCTCGGGCAGCACCTTGCCGGCGCGCTCGGGCGGCGGGTTGGTCACGCTCAGGGCCCCGAGCTGCACGTCGATCTCCATGCTCGCGTACGGCCCGGTGGTGCCCTGATCGCCGCTCGACTGATCGAGGGTCAGGGTGATCACGCCGTTGCTGAGCTCGAGCGCGTCATCGAAGCGGGCGTGGACGAGCACGGCCATGTTGCCGGCCAGGTGATCGATGCCTGACATGCGCCGCTCCTCGAACGCCTCCCAGCTCCAGTACGAGGCCCAGGTCTTCTCGAGCGCCCACTCGATCGTCTGCTTGCGATCCTTCTTGTCGGGCTGCGCGGCCGCGTCGAGGAAGCCGGTGTTGGACTCGTAGAGGCCGGCGCCGGAGAAGCCCTCGACGTCCTCGACGGTGCTCGACGAGCGGAAGCGCAGGCCCTGGGTGGCGGCGAAGTGGCCGAACTGAGCGCGCAGGGCTTGGTCGAGCGCGCTCGCGGTGGCGGCATCGAGCGGGCGCTCGCGGATCGCTCGCTTGATGCCGTCGCGCGCGAGCAGCTGGGCGATCGCGTCGCTGTCGGCCTGGTCGGGCGGGTGCGCGGCGATGAAGCGCTCGGCCCAGGCTTGATCGGCCTTGCTGGCGAAGCGCTCGTCGAAATTTTCGCGGCCCTCGAGCAGCAGGTAGCGCGCGCGGGCGTCGTGGCGAAAGCCTGGATCCTCGAGCACGTCCTCGATCGCAGGGCGCAGCTCGGCGAGGTGCTCGACGTAGGGGCGGATCGTGATCGCCAGCGCGCGCTCGGGCATGGTCACGCCTGCGGTCCGCAGGATCGGATAGCCGGCCGCCTTGCCGCCGACGGTGGTGCGCAGCAACGGGACGTGCTCGAGCGCGATGCCGTCGAGATCGATCGTGTGGGGCAGCGCGTGCGCATCGACGGCGGTCAGCGTGGGCACTCGAGCGCGGGCGAGCGTGAGCCAGCGGCCGTAGTCCTTCTCGGCGATCGGCTCGAGCAAGAGCGTGCCGTTGCTGTCCGCGAGCATGACCACCGGGGCGTGCACGCGGGCGAGCTGATCGAGCTGCGGATCCTCGAGCAGCCCGCCGACGTAGACATTCGGGATCCCGCGGTTGCGCGCGAGCAGGTTGACGTGGGCGAGCGGAGTCTGGGGCACGGCGGTGAGCAGGCCGGCGGCGGGCGGGAGCTCGTCGGGGATCGCCGGGAGCATCCAGATCACCCGCGGGTCGCCCTCGGTCAGCACCCTGGCTGCGGCGTCGGGATCGTCGGGGAGCTTGCGCAGGCGTCCGGCGATCAGGCCGGGGTTGTAGACCTCGACCTCGCCGGGGATCGCGAGATCGGCGTAGCTGGTCAGCCGCTCGGCGAGCGCGTGCTCGCGGGCGCGGAGCCGACGAACCAGCTGCTCTTGCTGCGGCGAGCGGGCCACGAAGTGCAGCTGCTTGGCGATCTCGCCCGGCAGCGCGTCGCTGAGCGCGGCGAAGAAGCGCTCGAGATCGGGCTCTTCGACCGGATCGGAGTACTCGAGCTCGAAGCCCCACAGCTCGTCGCGCGGGTGCTCGCCGGAGCGGACCGGGAGGTGGATCAGCGTGCCGATGCCGAGCACTCGTCGCTCGCGGTGGATGGCGAGCTCGTAGAAGTAGTCGGAGTACAGCCGCTCGTCGACGAAGCGCATGCCCAGCGGCGGCGGGCCCTTGCGGGTGCGAACCCAGTCGACGGCTTCGGCCACGCTCGCGAACGAGAGATCCTTCAGCGGTCGGTCGCGGGCGCCCGGCACCGCGGCGCCGTTGAGCAGGCGAAACCAGTACCACTCGTCGTGGAACACGTAGAAGCGGCCGTCGAGGAAGCGCAGCGCCTGGCCCTGGTCGCCGAAGCGCACGATCACGAACTTGAGCGCGGAGGTCCGGGTCTCGCCGGTCGCCGACAGCTCGTGAAAGTGATCGACGCTGTCGATGCGCGCGACGGTGTGGTCGTCGAAGCCGTCGCCCTCGGGCCACTGCGGGGGGCTCGCAGGACAGGCGAGCAGCATGCATGCCAGGGCTGCGAGCCAGACCAAGCGGAGCGCCCATGACATCTCGAAGCTGCGCGGCACACTGGCAGTGTACGCCTGACCATTCGGGTAGACTCGCGGCGATGGTGCCTCGTCCGGGACTCCTGCTCGCGCTGCTCGGTCTCGCCTCGCTGGCGGGTTGCAAGCCCGACGCGGGGACCTGCGACGATCCGCTCAGCTGCGAGCGCGCGTGCTCGTCTCGCACACCGGAGGCCTGTCTCGAGGCCGGGCACATGTACGCGGTCGGCATCGGCTGTCGACGGCAGCCCGATCGCGCGGCGACGATGTTCGAGGCGGCCTGCGACGCGGGCGATCCGGCCGGCTGCACGTACCTGGCTTCGGCCTACGAGTTCGGCGTCGGGGTCGAGGTCGATCGCAACAAGGCCCAGCGTCTGTACGAGAGCGCCTGCAACGTCGGTGAAGGGCGAGCGTGCGTCGGGCTCGGCTCGCTGATCGAGGCCGAGAATCCGAGCCTCGCCAAGATGATGTTCGAGCGCGGCGTCGAGCGACTCGCGGCCAGCTGCGGCGAGGCGCCGGGGCCCGACTGTGGTGCGCTCGCGCTGGTCTACGTGCAGGGCATCGGGGTGAAGGCCGATGCGAGCAAGGGCGAGCGGCTCTACGTGCAGGCCTGCGAGGCCGGCGACGTGGAGAGCTGCGGCAACCTGGCCGAGCTGGTCCGTGCTGGCGATCCCGAGCGCTCGGCCGGCTATTACGAGCGAGCCTGCGACGCCGGCTATCTGTACGCGTGCGTGCAGCAGGGCATCGATCTCCTGCTCGGCAGCGGGATCGCGGCGGATCCCAAGGCGGGCGTGGCTCGCCTGCAGCACGCGTGCGAGGCCGGTGAGCCGCGTGCCTGTGCGACGCTCGGGACCGCGTATGTCTCGGGTATCGGCGTGCCGGTCGACACTGCTGCGGCGGTCGATCTCTACGAGCAAGGCTGCAAGGTCGGTGACGGCTACGCGTGCGGCAGCCTCGGCTTGCTGTACTCGCTCGGGACCGGCGTGAAGAAGGATCTGACGCGCGCGGGCGAGCTGTTCGCCCAGGCGTGCGAGGCCGGCGACGCGCTCGCCTGTGGAAACCTCGGGTGGATGCACCTGCGTGGGATCGGCTTCGAGCAAAACCGCGATGGCGGCGTGAAGCTGTTGACCGACGCGTGCGAGGCCGGCGACGGACGCAGCTGCTATCGGCTCGGGCTGCACAGCGCCGAGAGTGGCGACGAGGGCGGCGCTTCGTATCTGTGGCGACGCGGCTGCGAGCTCGGCAGCCCCGACGCTTGCACGGCGCTCTCGGTCACCGTCATCGATGGGGAGATCAACGCCGGCGATCAGCGGCTGGCCGTCGACCTCGCGCGCTATGGCTGTCAGGAAGGCAGCGCCGAAGGTTGCACGCTGGCCGGCCAGATCTTCGCGCTCGGCTGGAATGTCGAGCAGAACCGGACGACGGCGGAGGCGTACTTTCGCTACGCCTGCGAGCTCGGCGACGTCCACGGCTGCGAGGTGCTGGCGACCTGGCTGGGCGACGGGCTCGGCGACGAGATCAGCGAGGACGAGGCCAAGGCGTCGCTCGAGTACTGGACCCGCGGTCGAACGCTGCGCGAGCAGGGCTGCAACACGGGCGTGCGCGAGGACTGCATCGTGCTCGGGGCCTATTACGTGCGCGGGCTCGGGGTCGACAAGGACTTCTCGCGCGCGGTCGATCTCTACGGCAAGGCCTGCGAGGCCGGAGCCACGCTGGCTTGCACCGCGCGGGCGCAGATCTTGATCACCGGCACCGGGGTCGAGCCCAACTACGACGAGGCCTTCAAGCTGTTCACGCGCGCGTGCGAGGGCGAGGACGAGCTCGCGTGCGCGTGGCTGGGGCTCGCCCATCACCGCGGGCGTGGGGTCGAGGTCGACTTTGCCAAGGCGCTCGAGCACTACTCGCGCGGGTGCGAGCAGGGCTACGCGTTCGGCTGCATCGGCATGGGCAAGCTCCACGAAGCCGGGCAGGGCGTGAAGAAGAACAAGAAGCTGGCCAAGCAGTTCTTCGCGAAGGCCTGCGAGCTGGGAGCTGGAGAGTATTGTTAGACCCCCGCGGCCGCCTCAAACGGCTACGTCCGGGGGTCTAGAGCAGCTTCGGGCTGGGCGGTGAAGTGGTGGCCCTTGACCGAGCGGCGTCCGGCGAAGCCGTCGTCGACGCTGTGGAAGAAGCGGATCTCCGGCTCGCCGAGCTTCCAGCAGAGCAGCACGTGCTCGCCCTCGCACCAGCTGTGGAAGTCGACCAAGCCCTCGACGACGCCCTTGACCTCGACGCCGAGCGCCTCGATCTCGGTGACGCGCTCGCGCAGGGTCATGTAGATCATCCGCGCGCGCTCGAGGCCTTGCTCGGACTTGCGATCGCGCTCGTCGTCGACCTCCTCGAGCCGATCTTCACCGCGGAGCATCGCCCAGGTGATCTCGTGGCCGGCCTCGGACAGGCGCGCGATCGCGAGGCGAAGGTGGCCGTGCAGCTGCAAGGCCTGACCCAGCAAGGTCCGCACGCGCGGGACCAGGGCTTGGGCCTCGTCGAGGCTGAAGTAGCGCGGCGCCACGACTCTTCACTAGTCGCTGTGCTGCGCGACGTCAACCAAGAAACACGCCGCGATGCAGGCCTCACGCGAGCCGAGTTGGCGAGCGCCTGTCGTCGGGACAGGGCGTGTCACCAACTCGGCGGCCGCGACTCCCTCGCCGGTGTCAATACGAGAGCACTTGACCCTGGATCTGGAAGACCTCGTCGAAGCGGGCCGACCAGATCACGGCGACGCGGTTGTCGGCCGTCGCGAGCCGCACCCAAAACGGGTCCGTGGTGGTCGGCCACGGAGCCTCGTCGCCAACGTCGGTCACGAGCGCCATGTTGGGGCCGACGAAGCGGCGGACGTGCACCCGCTGGTCGATGGTGTCGGGCCACGCGAACGCGAAGCTGCCGTCGGCGAGCGCGACCACGTCACCCGACGTGTTGAAGCCGAACAGCGGCAGGTCGTTCTGCAGCCGCCATGCTTCGCCTTCGAGCTGGAGGTCGGCGTCGAACATCGCCGCCCACACGTCGTCGCCGGCTTTGTCATAGAAGGTCAGGGCGATGCGGCCGTCGTCGGCGACCGCGACCTGCGGGAGGTCGGGCTCCGGGGCGATGCTCCCGAGCGTCACCGGGTCGAGGTCGAGCCAGAGATCCTCGAAGCGACGCAGCGCGATCGTGCAGCCGGTGAACTGCCCGACCGGGCAGCGGACCCAGGCGACCACGGTCAGGCCGTTGCCGCGCGCGAGCGTGGGCTCGATCGCGTCGAAGACGTTGGGCTCGATCGCGAATGGTTGATTGTCGATGAACTCGTTGTCGCCGACGGTGAAGTCGCGGCGGCGCAGGTACGACTGCTTGTTTCGCTCCCACACGAAGGTGCTGACGGTGCCGTCGATCACCAGATCGGCGTGACTGACCTGATCGGAGCCCGCGAAGATCGGCCAGTGCTTGGCCGGCGACTCGGGCCCACGCTCGACCACGAACACGTCGCGCGTGGTGCTGTTCATGTCGAGGCCGCTGTGGGCTGCGTACGCGCGGTGGCTGGCCAGCTCGCCGACGACCAGCGCATGCGAGCCGATGGTCGGATCGGTGATCTCGGTCGAGAGCGGGACCCCGGCGCCGAGCGGATCGGCGAATTCGTCGAACCAGCGCACGCGGTAATCCTCGGCCTCGAAGCCGACGTAGAGGATCGCGAAGCTGCCGTCCTCGTACATGCCCACGCCCGGCATGACCGCGTTGGTGGCCTCGAAGTCGTCGAACTCGACGACGAACGCAGAGTGCTCGCAGAACCGGCAGCTGCCGCCGCAGTCGACCTCGAGCTCGCTGCCGTTGCGCACGTCGTCCTCGCAGCTGGGCTCGGCGCATTGGTTGGCCTCGCACACGCCCGAGCTGCAGTCGCCCTCGCCCTGGCAGCTCGCGCCCGGCTCACACGGGTCACAGCTGCCGCCGCAGTCGAGATCGGTCTCGTCTTGGTCCTGCCTGCCGTTGTTGCAGGAGTCGCCGTCGTCCTCGCCGTCGCCGTCACCGGTGTCGCCATCACCATCGCCATCACCATCACCGGTCTCGCCGTCGCCATCGCCATCGCCATCGCCATCGCCATCGCCGTCACCGGTCGAGTCGGTGCCGGTCTCGTCGGCGATCAGCCACGGGTTGGGGCCCATGCACGCGCTCGACAGCAGGCCGAGCGACGCAACCACGAGGTTTCTCATTGCGCGATGGTAGCCCTGCGCTCGGGCGCGCAACAACTACAACGATGTGCTCATCCGCCGCGATAGGTGAGCGCCACGTCGGCGTCGGGGCAAGCCTTGCGCTCGCGGTTGGCGGGAAGCTCATGATCGAACAGGTGGTCGAGCGCGCGATCGAACGCTGCACGGTCGAGCAGCAGCACGTGCTTGCCGTCCTCGGTCACGTGCGGCCCGGTCATGGGGTGGCGGATCGCAAACCCGCCGATGTCGCCGAGGTGGTTCTCGAGCGCGAACGAGGCGTAATAGATGGCGTCCTCCGCCTCGAGGTCGGTACGCACGAATGGCTCGGCGCGCGCCCACAGCCCGCGGAGCCCCCGCAAGCCGCGGGCCTGGACCTCGCGCGCGAACGCAAGCATGACCGCCTGCTGTCGCCGCGTGCGATCGTGATCGCCCCGACCGTGGCGCGAGCGCACGAACGCGAGCGCAGTGGCGCCGTCCATGTGGACGCGGCCGGCCTCGATCGACAGCATCTCGCACGGCTGATCGGTGCCGTTGGTCCAGAAGCAGTCGACGATCGGGCAGTCGACGTCGACCTCGATGCCGCCGAGCTCGTCGACCAGCGCGACGAAGCCACGAAAGTCGATCGACGCGTGGCGATCGATGCGGATGCCCAGCTGCTCGCGCAGCGTTTGGCGCAGCAACGGCATGCCTTGCCCGCGGCCGAGCCGAACCTCGCCGACCCGCACGACCGAGCTGATGCGCGCGTGGGTGTGGCCTTGCTCGTGCAGCTCGCCGACGTCGGGCAGCGGGACCCACAGATCGCGAGGGATGCTGAACAGCGCGACCTTGCCGTCACGATGGCGAAATGCACCGACCATCATCGTGTCGGTGCGACCGGTGATCTTGTCGCTGCGATTGTCGGCGCCGAGCAGCAGCACGAACGACACGCCGTCGAGATCGGGCGGACGCTGCGGCGGCGCTGGGGCTTCGGGCGCGGCGTCGGGGATGACCATGCGCAGCGCGGCGTCCTGCTGGCTGGTCAGGACCGAGGGCTCTTCGATCTCGATCATCAGCGGCGGCGGAGCGGGTGGCCCGAGCGCGCTGCGGAGCGACTTGGCGGTGGCGTGGCGGACGTGCGCCGAGCGGAGCAGGCCCCAGCCAAACAGCGCCGCGGCGGTCAGAAACAAACAGAGCGCCACGAGCAGGCGTTTGCGTCGCACGGTCACCCGCCGCGAAGACGCGTGGGTTGCCGGGCGCTATTCCGCTTCAGTAGGACAGAACTTGGCCCTGGATCTGCGCGACGCCGTCGACGATCGCCGACCACACCACGACCGCGCGACCGTCGATGCTCGCGATGCTGGTGACCCGCGGCGTGTCGACGACCGGCCACGGCGACTCGTCGCCGACCTCGGGCAGCTTCGGCGTGTCGGCATCGACGTAGCGGCGCAGGTGCACGCGGTCCTGCCCGACGTCCGGCCACACGAACGCGAAGCTGCCGTCGGACAGCGCGGCCACGTCAGCGGAGGTCCCGCCCGGGATGTTGGTCTGCAGGATCCAGGTCGGGCCGGCGGACTCGAACTCGGCGTCGAGCATCCACGCGGCGACGTTGGTCTGGTCGAGGTCGACGAGCGTCCAGATCACGGCCACGCGACCGTCGTCGTCGATCGCGACCTGCAGATCGGCGAGCCCATAGCCGGGCGGCACGTTCTCGGCGAGCACAGGCTCGGCGTCGAGCCAGCCCGCGTCGAAGCGGCGCACCGCGACGTCGCACGAGAAGTTCTCGTCGCAGCGCGACCACGCGAGCACGCTGACGCCCGCGGCGTTGCGAGCCATGGCCGGCTGCGCGCCCTCGAAGTCGACCGGCATGGTCTCGGCCGCGAACGGATCGATGTCGATCCACGCGCCGCCGCCGACCTCGTAGTCGTAGCGGCGCGTGATCACCTGATCGTCGGCGGTCCACGAGATCGAGACCTTGCTGTCGTCGACGGTCAGTTCACCTTGGTTGACCAGCTGGCTGAGCTGATTGACGCGGACGTTGTGCAGCTCGCTGGCCGCGGTGCGGTGGATCAGGAACAGGTCGGTCGACATGCTCATCGCGTCGGTGCCGGCCAGCAGCGCGTGGATCGGATGCTCGTCGCCGTCGCCCGCGACCAGCGGAACCTTGCGGTTGCCGACGAACTGCACCGCCTCGCTCAGCTCGACGCCAGGCCCGAGCGGATCGCCGAGCTCGTCGAACCAGCGCACCCGCGCCTGCATCGGGCCGTTGTAGGTCACCGCGAAGCTGCCGTCGGCGAACATCGAGACCTGCGGGTTGCTGGCCGCGCTGCCCTCGTAGTCGTCGAGCTCGAGCTCGAACTGGCCGAACTCGCAGAAGCCACAGCTCGGGCCGCCGCAGTCGACCCCGAGCTCGTCGCCGTTTTGCGTGTTGTCGGTGCAGGTCGGCGCTTGGCACTGGTCGTCGACGCAGACCATCGACACGCAGTCGCTCTGCTCGCTGCAGCCCTCGCCGTCGTCGCACGGGCCACAGCTGCCGCCGCAGTCGACCGCGGTCTCGTCACCGTTTTGCGTGTTGTCGGTGCACGAGCCCGGCTCACCGTCGCCGTCACCCTCACCGTCGCCGTCGCCCTCACCGTCGCCATCGCCGTCACCATCGCCATCGCCATCGCCGTCCCCGGACTCGCCGACCGTGGCGGTCTCGTCGTTGCCGTCGATCAGCCACGGGTTGGGTCCCATGCAGGCCGAAGCGAGCGCGAGCGAGAGCGGTACGAGGACGCGCGAATCGAAAGCCATGATGAGCCCAAACTGTAACAGCTCGACGCTGCGCGAGGCACCGTTGCGTGACGACACCAACCCGCGCGAGCCCACGCCTGCGCGTGAGTACGGTGACGCCGATCCGGGCCCGGTCTTTGCCGCGCGACCGTTATGCTCCGCGCCCGTGTCGTCACACCTCCAAGCCGCGGTCCACAGCCACGCCGAAGCCCGCCTCGATCACCTGCTCGCCGCTTGGCAAGCCACTCGTCAGCCCGAGGTCGCGCGCTCGATCGCCGAGCTCGGGGCCGCAGCCGGTCGGAGCCTCAACGCCGATCCTCACGACCTCGATGCCTGGCACGCGCAGGCCAGCGGCGCTCCGGCGCGGATCCGTGGCGAGCTGCTCGACCGGCTCGACATGACCAACTGGAGGAAGGCGCTCGCTCAGCTCGAGGTCATCGGTGGTTGGTCGGCTGACCCGCGCACGGTCGACGCCCTGCTCGCGCTGATCGATCGCGCGCCGTACCGCAGCCACCCGGCGCGCGTGTTGTGGCAGCGGGTCTACGATCTGCTCGGCGAGCTGGCCGATCCGCGCGCGCTCGCGGCTCTGCCCGAGCCCGAGGGCTACGCTCGCCAGTTCCCGCGCGAGGAGACCCAGCGATCGATCGCCCGCCGACTCACGGACCTGCGCGAGCGCCTGGCCGCGCTGCCCGAGCCGCCAGCGCTGACCGACGCGGAGGCCGAGCTGCTCTCGCAGCTGCGGCCGTCGACCACGACCAAGCCCGTCAGCGAGGCGCAGCTGCTCGCCGACATCTACGCCAATCCCGAGGACGACACGCCGCGGGCCGTGTACGCCGATCTGCTGAGCAGCCGCGGGGATCCTCGCGGCGAGCTGATCGCCCTGCAGCTGCTGGCCAAGCTCGGCAAGCCGCAGCGTGACCGGATCAAGCAGCTCCTGCGCGACCATCAGATCGCGTGGCTCGGCGAGCTGGCCGACGTCGCGCTGGCCCTGGATCTTCGTTACGAGCGCGGGTTTCCGGCTGCGATCACGCTCGACGGCGGCGCCTCGCAGGCGGCGATCGAGCGGCTGACGGGGCATGCCGCGTGGCGGACCGTCCACGCGCTCGACGTCCGCGGCGATCGGCCGGGCTACGCCGACTTTCTGGCCGACGAGGTGTTCTTCGGTCTGCGCGAGCTGACCTCGGTCTCGGCCACTGCGCTGCTTCGGTTTGTGGTTCCAGCCCCACGCGGGCTCACTCGGATGGTCCTCAGCGGCGACTTCGAGGACGCTCTTCTGCCGGCGTCGATCCGCGAGGGCATCCTGTCGGGCGTGGGGCTACCGCAGCTGCGGACGCTCGGTCTGCAGGTGGACCGCGCCAACCGGCTCACCAGCGTGCTCGCATCGCCGCTCGGCCAAGCCCTGACCCGATTGGAGCTCGCCATCCGCCCCAGGGACGACGCCGGCTGCCACCGCATCCTCGCCGCCGTGCTGGGCAACGCTCCGCCACAGCTGCGCGAGCTCATCTTCGCGTGGGGCTTCGCCTACGAGCTGACGCGCGACGGCGACGGCTGGTCGATGGTTGCCACGTACCACGGCGGCTCCAAGTCCGACCGCTTCCACATGCTCACCGATCTGCTCACGGCCCTGCGCGAGCAAGGCCACATCGAGCGGCTGACCAAGCTGAAGGTCGAGCATCCCCGCTTCACGCCGCAGCCCGAGGATCTCCTGCGTCTGCGCCGAGCAGCCCGCGGGCTGCTCTGACAACGCGGCCTACTTCAGCCGTCGATCCTGCAGCACCGGGAACTTGGTCCGCGCCTCGCGAACGCGCTCGGCGTCGATGTTGGCGAGCAGCATGGTCTCGTCGCGGCTGGCCGAGCAGACGACCTCGCCCCACGGATCGATGATCATGCTGTCGCCGCTGTACTCGATGCCGCCGCCTTCACCCACGCGATTGAGCCCGATCACCCAGGCCTGGTTCTCGATCGCGCGGGCCCGCAGCAGCGTCTGCCAGTGCTCGCGTCGGCGGGTCGGCCAGTTGGCCACGACCACGTAGAGATCGGTGGCTTCGGCCAGCGCCCAGAAGTCGTCGGCGAAGCGCAGGTCGTAGCAGATGGCAGTGCTCACGCGCACGTGCTCGAGCTCGACGGTCAGGTCGTCCTCGCCGGCGATGTAGTAGACGTGCTCGTTGGCGAACGAGAACGGGTGGCGCTTGCGGTAGCGGTGGCGCTCGCCGTTGGGCCCGGCCAGCACCAGGGTGTTGGCTGGGCGCTCGGCCTCGCGGCTCGGGAACTCGGGCACCGATCCGCAGATCCACACGCCGAGGTCGCGCGCCTGCTCGGCCAGGAACGTCACGCTCGGGCCATCGGGTGGCTCGGCGATCGCGGCGGTGTTCATCGAGAAGCCGTACGAGAACATCTCCGGCAGCACGATCAAGCGCGCGCCGACGGCCGCGGCCTCGGCCAGCTTGGGGCGCAGGCGGGTGAAGTTGGCCTGGGGATCCTCCCAGACGATGTTGGTTTGCAGAGCGGCGACGATCATCGTTTGCTGCGCAACTTCTCGAGGCGTCGGAGGCCTTCGTCGAGCACCGCGTCGGTCTTGCAGAACGCCCAGCGCACCAGGTGCTTGCCGACCGCACGATCGCTGTAGAAGGCCGAGGTGGGGATCGCCGCGACGCCGATCGCCTCGGGCAGCATGCGGCAGAACTCGAAGTCGTCGTCCCAGCCGAGCGGGCGAATGTCGGTCTGGATGAAGTAGGTACCGGCCGGGACCAGCACGTCGAAGCCGACCCGCGAGAGCCCCTCGCACAGCTTGTCGCGCCGCGCTCGATACTCGCTCGCGAATTGCTCGAAGTAGCTGTCGGGCGCTCGGTAGCCGTGGACCAGCGCGTGCTGAAACGGCGTCGAATTGCAGAAGGTGATGAACTGGTGAGCGCTGCGCAGCGCTCGGGTGATGGCCGCGGGCGCGCAGGTGTGGCCGACCTTCCAGCCGGTGAACGAGAAGGTCTTGCCGGCCGAGGAGATGACCACGGTGCGCTCGCGCATGCCCGGCAAGCTCGCGAGCGGCACGTGCTCGCCGTCGTAGACGAGGTGCTCGTAGACCTCGTCGGTGATCGCGAGCACGTCGTGCTGCACACACAGCGAGGCGATCAGCTCGAGCTCGGCGCGCGAGTAGACCTTGCCGGTCGGGTTGTGCGGCGTGTTGACGAGGATCGCCCGGGTCTTCGGCGTGAACGCGGCGCGCAGCTGGGCTTCATCGAAGGCAAATCCCGGGCTCCGGAGGGTGACGAGCTTCTCGACGGCGCCGGCCATCGCCACGCTCGCGCGATACGAGTCGTAGTAGGGCTCGAACAGGATGACCTCGTCACCGACCTCGCACAGCGCACTGAGGGTCGCGAAGATGGCCTCGGTCGCGCCGGAGTAGACGGTGATCTCGCTGTCGGGATCGTAGTCGAGCGACCAGAAGCGCCGCTGATGCTCGGCGATCGCTCGATTGAGCTCGGGGATGCCGTGCGTGCGCGAGTACTGGTTGTGCCCGGCCTCGATCGCGTCGATCGCTGCGCGCTTGATGAAGTCGGGCCCGTCGAAGTCCGGAAAGCCCTGCCCGAGGTTGACCGCCTGATGCGCGAGCGCGAGGCCGGTCATCTCGGCGAAGATCGTGGTGCCGAAGCCTTGCAGGCGAGATGTGAGCCAAGGCAGGCGCGAGCTGGGCATGCGTCGAGAGCATACGATGGTCGGCTGCGCGCGTGGCTTGGATGGTCCGTGCAAGAACGATCGCACGCGCGACAGTGCTGGCGAACCCATGAGTGGCTTTGGCATAGTCCCGAGCATGTCCACGGCAGTTCAGGATCTGAGCGAGTTTGCCGCTGCACCCGAGACCGAAGGCCGCGTCTCGACCATGGCTGCGGGCCTGGTTGGGAGCGAGATCCTGAAGATTGCCGCCGACATCCGCGGGCTGGTGCGCTCGGGCGTGCAGGTCTGCAACCTGACCGTCGGCGACTTCGACTCCAAGCAATTTCCGGTGCCCGAGCGGCTCAGCGCCGGCATCCGCGAGGCGCTGGCGGCCGGGCACACCAACTATCCGCCGAGCGACGGCATGCCGGATCTGCGCGAGGCGGTGCGCAAGTATTACGAGCGCGACCTCGGCCTGCGCTATCCGGTCGACTCGATCCTGATCGCCGGCGGCGCCCGCCCGTGCATCTACGGCACCTATCGCGCCGTCGTCGATCCCGGCGACACCGTCGCCTACCCGGTCCCGAGCTGGAACAACAATCACTACTGCCAGATGGTCGGCGCCAAGAAGCTCGAGATCGAGTGCGGGCCGGCGTCACGCTTCCTGCCCACGCGCGATGCGGTGCTCGAGTGCCTGCCGCACGCGCGGATGGTGTGCCTCAACTCGCCGCTCAACCCGACCGGCACCGCGTTCGATGCCGCGGTGCTGCGTGACATCTGCGAGGCGATCGTCGACGAGAACCGTCGCCGCGAGCGAGTCGGCGAGCGCCCGCTCTACCTGCTCTACGATCACATCTACTGGATGCTGACCTTCGAGGGCGTCGAGCACGTCACGCCGCCGCAGCTGGTGCCCGAGACCGCGCGCTGGACCGTGTTCATCGACGGCATCTCCAAATCGTTCGCGGCCACTGGCGTGCGCGTTGGCTGGGCGGTCGGACCGGTCGACGTGATCAAGCGAATGTCCGCGATCCTCGGTCACGTCGGTGCCTGGGCTCCGCGTGCGGAGCAGGTCGCGACGGTCGGGCTGCTCGAGGATCCGCAGGGCATCGCCGACTATCACGTCGGCTACAAGACCGGCGTGCTCGCGCGGCTGCGTGCGCTGCATCGTGGGTTCGAGGCGATGCGTCAGGACGGTCTGCCGGTCGAGGCCGTGCCGCCGATGGGCGCGATCTATCTGACCGTGCGCGTGCATCCGTTTGGCAAGCGCACGCCCGACGGCAAGCGGCTCGACAACAACGAGGACGTGCGCAAGTACCTGCTCGACGCGGCGCGGATCGGCGTGGTGCCGTTCCAGGCGTTCGGAGTTGGTGCGGGCGCGCAGGGCTGGTTCCGGCTCAGCGTCGGAGCGGTCAGCGAGCAAGAGATCGCCGAGGCGATGCCGCGCGTGGCCGAGGCCCTACGCGCGCTGCGAGACTGACGTGCGATGACAGCCGCGCCGACGGACGAGCTGCCCTCGAGCTCGGGCTCGAGCGCGAGCCCGGATCCGTCGGATACCGTGCCCGGCGAGCTCGAGCTGACCAGCGAGCCGGCGCGCCTCGATCGCTACGTGCTGCTCGAGCGGATCGGTCGCGGCAGCTTCGCGAGCGTGTGGGCGGCCTACGATCCTCAGCTCGATCGCCGCGTGGCGATCAAGCTGCTGCGTCCGCGTGGGCAGTCCTCGAGCGCGCAGCTGGCCGAGGCCCAGGCGCTCGCCCGGCTCTCGCACCCCAACGTCGTCGCCGTCCACGACGTGCAGAGGTGGGAAGTCGGCGTGTTCATCGTGATGGAGTTCCTCGCCGGCGCGTCGCTGCGCGAGTGGATGGAGCAGCCGCACGGCTGGCGCGAGGTCGTGGCGGTGTTCATTGAGGCGGGGCGCGGGCCGGCGGCGGCGCACGAGCGTGGGCTGGTGCATCGCGACTTCAAGCCCAGCAACGTGATGTTCGGCGCCGACAAGCGCGTGCGCGTGCTCGACTTCGGGCTCGCGCGCTCGACCGTCGAGCGCGAGCCGTCGAGCCGCAAGCCTCGGATCGCCGGAACCCCGGCCTACATGGCGCCCGAGCAGCACCTCGGCGAGCCGGCCGACGCTCGCTCCGATCAGTACGCGTTTTGTGTCGCGCTGTACGAGGCGCTCTATGGCGAGCGGCCGTTCGCCGGGCGCGATCGCAAGCTGCTCGGCAAGGCCAAGCTGCAGGGCGACATCCGTCCGCCGCCGCGCGGGAGCTCGGTGCCGGCGTGGTTGCATGCGGTGGTGGTGCGCGGGCTCGCGGTCGATCGCGGCGCTCGCTGGCCGGACATGAATGCGCTGCTCGGTGCGCTCGCTCGCGATCCCAACCTCGTGCGGCGGCGCTGGGCGATCGCGGCCGCGCTCACGCTCACGATCGCAGGCACGGCGTTCGGCGTCGCGCGCCTGAGCACCGACGGCCCGGCCACATCGGAGGTCTGCGCGGCGCCGGAGCGCGAGCTCGTGGGCGTGTGGGACGACGCGGCCCGAGCCCAGATCCGCGAGAGCTTCGCGGCCACGCAGCTGCCCTACGCCGACTCGGCCTATCGCCGGATCGAGCGAGCCCTCGACGCGCACACGCAGGAGTGGCTGCAGCTGCATCGCGAAGTGTGCGAGGCGACGATGGTCCGCAACGAGCAGCCGGTCGAGGTCATGGCCGAGCAGATGCTGTGCCTGCAGCGTCGGCTGCGAAGGGTCGGCGGTCTGGTCAGCACGCTCGCGCGCGCCGACGCGACCAGCATCGCTCGAGCGGGCGACGTGGTGCTGACGCTCGAGTCGCCGGCCAGCTGTCGCCGGCACGTGACCGAGCAGCGCGAGCAAGCCCTCGACCCTGCCCACCGCAGCGGCGTGCTCTCGCTCGAAGGCGAGATCGCCCGCGCTGGCGTGCTCACTCAGCTCGGTCGCTACGAAGAGGCCGTCGCAGTAGCGCAGGGCGCCATCGATCACGCGCTCGAGCTCGCCGACGACGACGGTGCCGGTCGGGCCTCGCTCGCGCAGACGCGGGCGCTCTGGTACCTCGGTCGCTACGACGACGCGATCGCGGCCAGCGAGCAGGCGATGCGCTGGGCGGCGAAGGCCGGCGACGACGAGACCCTGGCGATGGCGCAGATCCGGCTGATCCGCACCTATACGTCGATGGGCGAGTTCGAGGTCGCCGAGGCCGTGGCCAAGCTCGTCGCCGTGCAGATCGAAGGCGCCCGACTCGGGCGCGAGCTCGAGGCCTGGTACGACCTCTACGTCGCGATCCTCTACACCAAGCAAGCGCGCTGGGACGACGCGATCGTCCGACTTCAGCACGGGCTCGCGCTGCGCGAGCAGCTGTTTGGGCCCGAGCACCCCGAGCTCGCGCCGTTTCACAACACCTGGGGTAACGCGCTGTTCTTCCAGCGCGACTACGAAGGCGCGCTCGAGCACTACCGCGAGGCGCTGCGGCTGTGGGAGCTCAACTTCGGGCCCGAGCACCCCGACGTCGCCTCGGTCAACAACAACATCGGCGCCGTGCATCTCAAGCGTGGCGAGCACGACGAGGCGCGGCCCTACTTCGAGCGGGTGCTGGCCAGCTACGAGCTCTCGCTCGGGCCCGACAATCCGCAGCTGGCCGCGACGCTGACGAACCTCGGCAGCCTGGCCGAGCGCACGGGTCGTCTGCGCGACGCGCTGAAGCTGTACGAGCGGGCGCGCACCAACGTCGTGGCCAAGCTCGGCGACGACAACGTGACCGCGGCGCAGATCGACTACGGGGTCGCGCGGCTGCTGTACAAGCTCGGCGAGGTCGACCGCGCCGAGCCCTTGGTCGCGCGGGTACTGGAGATCCAGCGCCGCGATGCGCCGAACGACGTGTCGCTGATCATCGCCAGCGCGGAGCTGCTCGCGGACTGCCAGTTCGCGCGCGCGGACTGGGTCGGGTGGCGAGAGACGCTCGAGCGCCTGCTCGACGAGCTCGGGCAGCGCGAGCTCGATGGCCCGTACGTTGCTCTGCCGCTGTACCTGCGGGCGCAGCTCGCCTGGCAAGCGGGCGACGACGAGACCGCGCTGGAGCTGGCCGAGCTGCACATCGCCGCGCTGGCCAACGCGCTGGAGAGCGGCCATGTGGACATCGGCGCACGGTATACGCTGGTGCTCGAGCTGTTGATCGAGGCCGGCGAGCACGAGGCCGTGGCGACCCGGGCTCGGCAAGTGCTCGCCGACTCGAGCATGGATCCGGCCGATCGTGTGCGCTGGGAGCTCGAGTACTTGCTCGGTCGCGCGGAGGCGGGCCCCGTGCAGAACTCGAGCGCCCGCTGGAACGCCTCGGTCGCGGCCGCTCGATCGCCGCGGCCCGCCTCCGCGCGACCGAGCAAGTACTCGAGCTCCCAGCGCACACGATCGGCCGGATCCATGCTCGAG
>DATLLB010000072.1:0-3014 GCA_035538075.1 Enhygromyxa sp. | reverse complement strand
GGCGATCCATCCACGGTCAAGCCGGAGTACAACCAGGGGATCCCGATCAGCTTGATCCTCGCGCGGCCCAAGGTTGCTTCGGCGCTCACTGTCCGGTGAGGCTTCCAAGCCTCATCGGAGCAGGCCCGAGCCGGCCACTGCGGTTGGGCATGACAAGCCCCACCGACCAGCGGTAAAACCGAGCCATGCTCACGCCCGAGCAGGAGTGGACGTTGGTCGCGTGCGGCCTGATCGCCCATGCCGACGACGAGCTGGAGTTCGGCGAGTGGGACCAGATCCTGCGGCTGATCGACGCCGCGGTCGACGACGCGGACATGCAGCCGTGGCTCGACCTGCTCGGCGATCGCCCGGCGCTCGAGCGTCGCTTCGCCGAGCTCGAGCCGCCGCTGCCGTTCGTGTGCGAGCAGCTGCTCGAGCAGGCCTGGCGGATGGCGCTGGCGGACGGGAGCGGGTCCGAGGTCGAGGCGGCGGTCCACGATCGCATCGCGGAGAAATTTGGTGTGAGCGCCGAGCAGGCCCAGGAGTGGCGCAACCGCTGGACGGCGGCGGCGGCCGTGCGCGCGGAGCTGGTGATCATGTTCGCGGCCGCGCTCGCCAACCTCGACGGGCGCATGGACAACGACGAGGCCGTGCAATTCGACTCGCTGCTGGATCGCATGCCGATCGCGCTCGCGCGTCGGCTCGAGCTCTCGGCGCTGCTCTACGAGCCGCCGAAGCTGGAGGAGCTCGGCGCTCGGCTGGCTGCGCTCGATCCGGAGGCGCGCGAGTCGGTGCTCTACGAGATCGCGCCGCTCGTGCAGGCCAGCCACAGCGGCGAGCGGGAGCGGGCGGTCTTTCACGAGCTCGCGTCGCTGGCCGCGGTGCCGCCCGAGCGCGCCAAGGAATTGCTCGAAGGGCTCTGAACTATTCCGGCGGCTGCTCGGGACCGGCGACGCAGCGCTCGAATTGTGAGCAGCCGGTTTGCGGAAAGTCGGCCACGCACGCGCGCGCCTGCGGGCGCGTGAAGTCGTTGATCATCGGGCGGGTCATCGAGATGCAGGTGCGCATCAGTCGATCGAGGCCCTTGCCCTCGGGCGGCAGCATGCCCGAGGCCTCGGCCTCGCACTGGATCTGGATCTCGCACATCTGCCGCGCGATCGTGTCGCTCTCGCTCTCGATGACGGGCTCGGGCTCGGGCGCAGGCGCGGGCGGACCTCCGGAGCCGCCGGTCGTGTCGCTCGGCTGCGTGCGCGGATCGGCCTGAGCCACGCACGCCGATCCATTCCACACGCTGCCCGCCGGGCACGTGGGCACCAGGCCATCGAGGGCGGTCAGCTCGAGTCGCAGCAACGCGCCGCACTCGGGCGGCGGGCCTTGATCGGAGGGCGAGGAGGACTCGCACGCCTGCGCGTCGCCGTCTTCGTTGAGCACCTCGCGACTGGCGGTGCTGCGTCCGCCGGCTCCGGCGACCGACTCGACCTCGACGCCAGCACCGATCTCCGCGCCGGCGCCGGTGTAGAACACGAACGCGCCGACCTGCGCGGCTGCGATCACGTGGGTGGCCCCGTCGCAGCGACCTTGCAGCTCGGACAGATCGAAGCGGCTGCGCTGCGCCTCGTAGTTGCCGACCAGCGCCATCGCGACGTTGAGCTCGCCGGCCTTGGCCAGCTTGGCCTCGAGGCTGACGGCGGTCAGCGGCATGTTGACGAACAGCTCGTCGGTCGTGCGGATGTTGATGCGATCGTTCTTGCGGGTGATGCCGATGTAGTCGTAGCCGGTGGTCGGGGCCGCACAGTCGCGCATGACCTCGACGGCGCAGCCTTCGTAGCGCACCACGATCACCTGACCGCGACGCAATCGGCCCTCGAGCGAGGCGCGATCGGTCGCCGGCCACTCGATGATCAGCGGCCGCACGATCTGCCCGGCGCCGCCGCAGCGCTGCGCGGCCAGCCGCTGGGCGGGATCATCGATCACACGCTCGGCCAGGTTTTGCCGGTTGCGACAGCCCGACGACGACAACAACGCGCCGGCCAACAATGCAAGGGTCGCGCGCCCGAGCTGCTTTCGCACGCGCGGAGACTACCACCCTCAACCAAAAAGTAGGGCCTGAAGGATTGTTGGACAGCACCCCTCCAGGCCTGACGCCCCTCTGCTTCGACGGCGAACCGCTAGCAAGTGAACCGCGCTGTCACTCACGGCCACAGGACTTCATCTGTACAGCTTTCTCCCGATGACTGCGCACTCGATGGCAAGATTTCTCTACTGGGCCGAAGCGCTAACCTCGGGTGACCAGGCGTCGGGCTTTCGCCTTTCGCACGCATCGCTTGTCAGCTTCTCGTTCGTTTCGCTTTTTGCTTTGCTTACTCCTGTTCACTACTCTGGCCGGCTCAAACCAGTCCGACCCTTTCCCTACTTGGTTTCTTCTCTGCTAGTTCAGATGCAGATCATATCTTAGAGCAGAGCCGCGCGGGGATCAACGAAGATCGTCACGAGGTCAGCTTGAAGGTCCACTGCTGGGGGTGACCGTACATGCCGAACGCGCTCGGCATCAGCTCGACGACGATCGAGCGTGCGCCGCTCTCGAGCTCGGACTGCAACCACGTGCGCGTGTTCAGTGCCGGGACCCAACGCAAGGTGGTGGTCGACTGGGTGGTGGCGCCGACGAGCCGAACGAAGGTGCTGGCGACCTGGGTGTTGACGTTGTTGACGTTGACGATGAACGGGCGCTCGAACTGGATCGACAATGCGGCGGCCAGCTGCGTGGGCGTGGCCACAAAGCCCATCGGGAACATGGCCTGCAGCTCGATCGCCTGCATCAGGCTGAGCGGGAAGTTCAGACTGGGCTCGAGCAGCGGGCGCGAGTTGTTGGTGTGCACGACTCGCGGGACGATCGCGTAGAGCGGCAAGCCGAGCCGCTGGAACGCAGTGGCCACCCCGTTCAGCGTGGCTTGCAGGTTGGGCGGGTTGCCCGGGTCGACCACGTGCGGGTCGAGGATCGCCGGGACGGTTGTCGTGATCTCGCTGGCGATCGAGAG
>DATLLB010000071.1:0-3336 GCA_035538075.1 Enhygromyxa sp. | reverse complement strand
GCGGAGCTGCACGCCGGGGTGGTCGAGGAGGGTGGGAAGCCGGCGATCCGGCTGGTCGCGAGCGTCAGCCCGCGGCTCGCCGGGATCCCCTTCGAGGTTGGGTTCGACCTCCCGCTCACCGTCGCGCTGGCTTGATCCCGGATCGATCCCGGATCGATCCCGGTTGACACCGAGTCGGCCGGGGCCTAACGTCTGCGCGCGTCGCAAGACGTCTAGACGCCGCACACCGGCAGAAAGAGCTAGAAAAATGGCCGAGACAGTACACCTCTACCTCAAATCGAACGGATCCGACATCCAGGGCGAGAGCACGCAGACCAGTCTTGGTCGCGAGAACTCGATCGAGTGCCTCTACTTCGAGGACAGCTGTCGGACCGCACGCGAGAAGGGCACGGGCATGGCGACTGGGCGCCGTACCTACAACCCGATCATCATCCGCAAGCGCATCGACAAGTCCTCGCCGTTGCTGGCGAAGGCGATGTGCAACAACGAGATCATCGAGGGGACCTTCAAGTTCTTCCGTCCGAGCCCGTCCGGTGACGGCACGACTCAGCAGTTCTTCACGGTCGAGATCGCCGAGGGCCGGGTCAACAGCATCAAGCGCGTGTCGCCGGACACCATCGACCCAGCCAGCGCCGTCGAGCCGCCGACCGAAGAGATCGGCTTCGTGTTCCACACCATCACGTGGACCTACGAGGACGGCGGCATCGTCCACACCGACAACTGGCGCGAAGGCACCTGAGCTCTTCGCTCCTGGTTCCGCGAAAGGCCACCTTCGGGTGGCCTTTTCGTTTGGCGCATTCTCTGCGCTGGATTGTCGATGTTCTGACATGGCATGCCCAATACAATGATTAGACGGTCCATCATTGGCGCCCGCGGCGGCCTCCTCACGCGCGATATCGCTGGGCACATTGTAGGCACCAAATCTGGCGGCTAGCGGGGCTTTGTTGACGGCCCTCGGAACTTTGCCCACCGTGTTCGGGTGTCCTCGTAATTGCCCGCACGATGTCAGCCGCGACGCGTCGATGGGAGGGGTGTGGAGACCGATGTAGAGATTGACGAGACCACCGTCGTCGAGCTGGAATCGCAGCAGGCGAAGGTCGATGGTGTTCGCGCGCGCCGTCCCAAGGCGGGACGGATGCACACGCCGGAGGCGATCGATCGCTTCGAAGTGCTGCGCGTGATCGCCCGCGGGGGCATGGGCGAGCTCTACCTGGGCTGGGACGACCGGCTCGATCGCAAGGTCGCGATCAAGCTCGTGCAGGCGCAGCGGCACAGCGAGCTGGCCGAGCAACGACTGCTGCGCGAGGCCAAGGTGCTCGGTCAGCTCTCGCACCCCAACGTGGTCTCGGTGTTCGAGGTCGGACACTTCGAGGGGCGCGTGTTCGTGGCCATGGAGTTCGTCGAGGGCGTGACGCTGCGGCGCTGGCTTCGCCAGCTCGAGCCGAGCGGAGCAGCGCGCACGCAGGCGATCCTCGCTTGCTTCGCCGCGGCCGGACGCGGGCTCGCGGCCGTGCATGCGGCCGGGTTGGCGCACCGCGACTTCAAGCCCGACAACGTGCTGGTCGGCGCGGACAAGCGCGTGCGCATCGTCGACTTCGGACTCGCCCGCTCGCTGCACGAGACCTGCGAGGAGGCGGAGCTCGGCCTCGCCCTGGTCGCGCGCGAGCGCGAGAGCGAGAGCACGGCCCGCGAGGCCGATCTGCTCGAGACCCCGACGCTGACCGAAGACGGGGCGCTGCTCGGGACCCCGCGCTACATCGCCCCGGAGCAGTGGCTGGGTCGCCGCGGCGACGCGCTCAGCGATCAGTTCAGCTTCTGCGTCGCGCTCTACGAGGCGCTGTTCGAGGTCCAGCCGTTTCAGGCGTCGACGCTCGAGGAGCTCTCGGCGGCCGTGCAGAGCGGCAAGCTGCGGCCGATGCCGCGGCGCGCCGAGGTGGCGCCGCACGTGCGCGAGGCGTTGCTGCGCGGGCTCTCGGGCAAGCCGAGCGATCGGTTCCCGAGCATGGACGCGCTGCTCGAGGCCTTGCTGCCGACGCCGACGCGACGGTCACCGAGGCTGCCCGGCGTGCTCGCGCTCGGCTTGCTGGCGATCGTGCTCGCAGGCGCGGCCTTGATCTGGTCGCGCGGCCACGGCAGCGCGCCGTCGATCGACGGGTCGACCTTCGCTCGACTGCAGCGCGAGCTGGTCGCGGCCGAGCACCTCGCCCGGGCCGAGGCGCAGATCGAGGCGCTGTCCGAGGCCGGCTCGTTCGCGCTCGCCGACGTGGTGTTCCGCGACTTCGCCGAGCTACCCGATCACGCCGGGACCTCGGCGCTCGCACGCGGATGGCTGCGCCAGGCCGTGCGGCTCGAGCAGCGTGGGGAGCTCGACGCGGAGCTCGACGCCTACGCGGCCGCGTATGTGTCGGAGTTCGCGGAGCCGCAGCAGCTGGCGCTGCTCGGGCTCGCCCGCGCGTTCATGCGGACCCGGCAGTGGCAGCACCTCGGCGCCACGCTCGACGAGCTCGCCGCCAGCGACATCACGGCGCTCGACGTGCAGGCCCGCGCCGAGCTGCGGACCATGCAGATGACGGTGCTGGCCTCGCGTCGCGATCTGCTCGGCGCAGCGCAGGCGCTCGGGCCGACCGGCGAGCTCGCGACCGACGACGCGATCCTGCGCGCGGCGATGCTCGAGCTCGGCCGCGCGCGGCCGACCGAGCACGAGCTCGATGGTCTGCATCTCGTGCTCGCCGAGCTGGACGGGCTCGATCTCGACGGCGATCGCGTCGGCGAATTGCTGATCCCCGAGCCCGATGCGTCGAGCCTGGTGGTGCTCGGCAGCAACAGCGCCGACCTGCGCGAGCTTGGCCGCGTCGAGCTCGGCCGCGGGCACGGCGAGGTGGTCAGCGATCCGCAGACGATCGTGCGTGACGGGCAGGCGTACGTGGCGGTGCGGCGCGAGAGCACGCACGCGCTCTACCGACTCACCCGCGTCGGCGAGCAGCTCGAGGCCGAACCGATCGCCGAGTACGAGCAGGACGGCCTGCTGCCCGCCAGCTGGGCGCTCGCCGACCTCGATCGGGATCGGTCGCTCGAGCTCTACCTCGGCTTGCAGGGGTCGCGACGCCTGCTCGGCCGCGAGCTGCCGCGCGAGCGCTGGGACTCGCCGCACTTGGCCACCGACGCGACCAACTCGGTGATCTACGGGCTCGAGGCGAGCGACCTCGACGGCGATGGGACCGAGGAGCTGGCGATGCTCGCGGGCGAGTGGTCGGCCTACGATCTGCGCATCTTCGGCGCGCCGCGTGACGGTGGCGACGAGCTCGGCCTGAACCTGCTCGGTCGCCGCAAGCTCGG
>DATLLB010000070.1:0-2903 GCA_035538075.1 Enhygromyxa sp. | reverse complement strand
GAGCTGGCCAGCCGCACGCAGGCTGCTCGCTTCGGCAGCGGCACGTTGGTCGGCGAGTGCCTCGACACCCACAACCCACACTTGCCTCGCCGCGTGCTGGTGCGCGCGCGCGACGAGGACGGCACGCCGGTCGCGGCCTGGTTGCCGACGCTGGCCGATCTTCGCGTGCTCGCGGGTCACAAGGTGCTGCTGAGCAAGCCCGACAACTGGCCGGAGCCGGTGGTGATCGGCGTGATCGCAGGGCTCGAGCGGCCCGAGCACGACCAGCCGCGCGAGACCACGCCGGCGCCCGAGCAGCCGCAGCTGCGGCTCGAGCAGGGGCAGGCGGTGGTGATCACCGATCCGGCGGGCAAGCCCGTGCTCGAGCTGCGCGCGACGATCGACGGACCGCGGATCGCCCTGCTCAGTGCCGACGTCTCACTCGACGCGCCCGGCAGCTTGCGGATTGGTGCCGAGCGCATCGAGCTGAACGCACGCGCGGGTGGAGTGGACATTCGCACCGATGGCGACGCGATCGTTCGTGCTCGGGTGATCCGACTGAACTAATCGAGGCTCGAACCACGCGCGAGCTCGGCTTGCAGCGCGGCATGAATGAACGCGTGCCCGCCTCCGACCCGACGCAGCAACGAGCGTGCACAGCCAGCCTCGAGCAACCGGCTCACCCGCAGCGGCAGCTCGCCCGCGATCGCCAACAGCACGCGCAGCACGGCATGTTGGACCACCGCAAACCCGCCACGAAGCATGGCGGCCACGAGTCCGAGGGTCGACGCTGCACACACGCCGACCAGCGCGAAGAAGCGACTTGGAGCGGCTTGCCAGACCGCGGTCGCTTCGCTGGCGAGCTCCGGTGCCGCCATGGTGCGGGCGGCCCAGCCGAGTCCGAGCAGTGGGATCGCGAGCATGCACGCGACCAACCCCCAAACCAGCAGCGTGTTGCGAGCCGACGCATGCATGCCTTCATTGACGCGGCTGCGCGTGGCGACCAGCTCGGCACCCAGACCCTCGAGCACGCCGAGCATGAGGCCAAACAGCAGGCTGTATCCGAGCAAGTTGCTGATTGCGATCGCGAACGCAAACGCAGGGGATTGACCGCTGCCCCAGACCAACGCAGCGATCGCGCTGACGATCGCTGCGAGCCCGAATGCCCGCGGCGGGACCCGCCGCAAATTCGTGCGCAGCCGCGACCACGACCACGTCAGCCGCTCGACCGGCTCGATCCTCTTTAGTCCCGCGCTGCGACCGACGAACAGCGCCAGCACCGGCCCAACCAGCGCCGCGCTGCCGAGACCCACGCGCACCCCTGCGGCGGGGATCAGCGTGCTCGCAACGACCGACGCGAACAGCAGCGCGACGACCACGAACGTCGCGACGCGGTGCACTCGTGGATGCTCCAGCCAGCTCGGCTGCATGCGTTCGAGCCACAGCTCCGAGACACCCTGACGCTCGAGCAGCCGCGCGAGCCGGGCCAGCCGCGTGTGCAGCCACGCTCGACGCTCGGGCGCGAGCGGAGTCAGCTGGCGATCGATCCATCGCAGCAGCAGCGCACGCAGGAGCCTCGCTTCGGGAATCGTGGCGAGCTCGGGCCCGGGCTCACCGACGCATCGAAGCGTCATGTCGACGAGCAGCGGTGTGGTCAGCAGCCCAGCGAGATCTGGCGAGCGCTCGAGCAGCGCGGCCAGCCTGACGCGCTCGAGCGCCGCGTGAACCTCTTCGGCGCTCAGCGGCTGCAGCTCGACCGTCAGCGTGGCGTGCAGCTCCGGCACGCGCTCGGTGTTGCGACAAGCGAGCGCGACTCCAACCAGGTGCTCGGCTCGCAGGGCCGCGATCGCAGCCACGCAGCCGGAGCGGCGCGCTGCGGCGACCTCGTCGAGGCCGTCGAGCAACAACAGCAGCGCGTCGTCTTGCAGCCAGCGACGCGCGACCGCGTTCGTGATGCCGTACTCGATCGAGAGCGCATCTACGAGCCAATCCGCCATCGAGTCGCCAAGCCACGTCGACCACGAAGAGAGGTTCAAGACCACGGGCAACAAGGCGCTCGCGTCTCGTCGTGCGCGCGCGAGCGCCAGCTCGGCGAACTCGAGCAGCGTCGTGGTCTTGCCCGAGCCTGGTCCGCCGAGCACCACGACCAGGCCGCCGTGGGCGAGCGCGCGATCGATCGCCTGCAACTCGACGACCGATCGTGTCGAGCTCGATTGACGCACGATCGTCGGATGCAAGGCGACCCGCTCGCGTCGGAGCGGCCGCAGCATCCCGGCCAGCCACGTCGCTTCGAGCTTGTCGAGCAGAAGCTCGCGGCCGCGCTGCTCCGCCGTGCTGTTCGCCGCGCGCTCGAGCGCGTCGGCGAGTGTCTCCAGCGAGGCCCAGCGCGCGTCGGGCTCGAGCTGCAGCGCTCGCGTGAGCACGGCCCAGACCCGCGAGGGCGGTGCGTCGGGACCAGTTGGCAGCTCGGGCATGGTCCCGGCTCGCGGCCGCTCGCTCGTCAGCGCCTCGATCAGCGCGACGGCCCACGCGAACTGATCCATCCGCGGATCCGCGCTCGCACCCGTGAGCTGCTCGGGGGCCACGTACGCCGGCGTGCCGCCGCTGGCCTCGGCGTCCAGCGCTCCCGCGAGGCCAAAGTCGAGGATGCGCCCGCGGCCATGCTCGTCGACCAGCACGTTCTCCGGCTTGAAGTCGCGATGCACGACGCCTTGTCGATGTGCACAGCCGAGCCCGCGCGCGAGCTCGACGTACATCCGCACGACCTCCGGCCACGCGCGCCATCGCTGCCAGCTGCGTAGATCGTGCCCGCGCAGCCGCTCCATCACGATGTAGACCAGCCCGTCGAGGTCGCCGACCTGGTGGATAGCGACCACGCTCGGGTGCGCGACCCTGGCCAGCGCACGAGCTTCGTGCAGCGTCGC
>DATLLB010000069.1:0-3270 GCA_035538075.1 Enhygromyxa sp. | reverse complement strand
TAGGCGTTGCCGGTGAAGCGATCGATCGCGGCCTGAGCTCGGATCGGATCCGAGAAAGTCACGAGCCACTCGTCTGGCCCACGGTTCGATGTCAGGACGATCGAGGCGCGACGGTGTCGCTCGGTCATCAGCTCGTGCATGTCACGGCTGCCGTTCGCGTCCATGCCGTCGAGACCGAAGTCGTCGATGATCAGCAGGTCGACGGACAGCAGCCGCCGCATTTCGGCTTCGTGAGAGTTGTCGAGACGAGCGTGACGCAGGTTCTTGAGCATGTGATCGGCGGTCATGGCGATGACCGAGTACCGGCGACGACATGCGATGTGGCCCAGCGCGTGGGCGATGAAGGTCTTGCCGACGCCGACGGGCCCGACGATCGCCACGTGGCGCCGGGCTTCGATGAAGCGCAGCGACACGAGCTCGTTGAGGAGCTCTTGGTCGTATTGGACCTTGGCGGTCGGATCCCAGTTCTCGAGCTGCATGGATGGATCGAGGCTGGCTTTGTTGGCGCGCAGCATCGCGGATCGTGACTCGCGTCGCGTCAGTTCGTCGCTGAGCACCATGAGCAGGAAGTCCTGATGCGGGAGCTTCTGCTGGCGTGCGAGCGCGAGGCGTTCGGGAAGCGTGTCGAGCATCGGACCGAGCTTGAGGTGCTTGAGCGCGGCCTTGAGGTCGGGGTTGATGATGTCTTTCATGGTTCTTCGTTGTCCTGTTTGGGACCGTCGTGGGTGGTCTGACCAAGGCCGGGCAGCGCGTACTGCTTGGCCGGCCGCAAGTAGCGGGAGATTGGGATGACGTTGATCGGCAGCTGCGGCTGATCGGGCTCGACGGCGAGCTCGATCATTCGACGCAGTCGCTTGACGCTGAGCGAGTCGGCCTCGAGCGCGAGCTGGCAGTTCTTCTCCACCACCTCGGCGCCAAAGCGTTTGACGAGCCCGAGCAATGCGTAGACCTGACGCATGCGTGTCCACGGGAGCGGCGTGTCGAGCAGTCGCGTGGCAAACAGGCCGATCGACTTGCCCTTCGCTCGAGCTTGGTGGCGTACGAAGTCGACGTCACGCGTGGCCAAGCCACGCTTGTGTTCGGGGAAGTCCTTGGGGTCGATCGCACGTCCGCCCTTGGGCTGGCGTGCGTGGAGTTTGACGAGCTCGCCCTTGTCGTAGAAGCGCACGAATTTGCTATCGGCTCGAGCCCGCAGCTGAAGACCGATCAGGTGGGTCGGCAGCGAGTACAGAGCG
The DNA here is from genome assembly GCA_035538075.1 of Enhygromyxa sp. GTDB lineage: Bacteria > Myxococcota_A > Polyangia > Nannocystales > Nannocystaceae > Plesiocystis. Next base: position 2,035 of record DATLLB010000069.1, on the reverse strand, counting down.
CCCGCGACTTGAGCGAAGTGATCGCGAGCGACCTTGGGCTCGCTCCACTGCGGGACGTCGTAATGCTCGGTCGGCGCCGGCAGCAGATGCTCGGCCTCGACGGTGTCGAAGTGCTCCTTCGGCATCCGATACGTGGTCGAGTGCCGTCGCAGGCCGTACTCGTGCGCGCACCATCGATGCGCTCGCTCGCGGGCGTCCTCGATCGTCACGAGCCGCTCGGCCGTGAAGCAGTCGTCGCGCACGTCTCGGACGCTTCGTTCGACCTTGGCCTTGTCCGTCGGCTTGCGGACACGGGCCGTGTCGATCTGAAAGCCTCGCGCCTGCGCGTACTCGAGGAACGCCTCGTTCAAGCGCGGCTCGAGCGGGTCGGCCTCGTTCACGATCGCCTTGGTGTTGTCGACGATCACGACCTTGAAGACGCCACCGTAGAAGTCCCAGGCGGCCTCGAATGCTTCGATCGCGTCGGCCGTGCCCTCGCGCAAGCACGGGTAGACGAAGCGGTAGCGCGAGACGCTGGGCGTGAAGACGAAGGCTCGGAAGCGCCGTGATCGGCCGGAATCGTCAGGCTCGAGCTTCGTCATCCAGCCGGTGTCGACCTGCAGCTCGACGCCAGGCGGGCCGTCGGCGATCGGCACCGTCGCGGGTTTGCGGCAAAAGCCGAGCTCCTCGCTCGCGTAGCGGTGCAGCGTCGAATAGGGGATCTCGACGCCCTTTCGCTGCAGCAGGCGGTGGATCTTCGACAGCCGTGTGCGGCGAGCGAGCAGCTCCTCGATGTACTCGCGTTGCGCTTCGCACTCGCTCCAGCTGTCGCCATGTGGCCGCTCGGGCGGCGTGCGGAGCTTGACGACGATCTGCGAGACGCGTTCGTCGGTCAGCGCCGCCACGCCGTCGTCGAGCTGCAGACCGCAGTCCTCGGCCTGGGCGATGTAGCGCCGCACGGTCTTGGGGTCGAGGCGCAGCTGCGCGGCGATCCGCTTCTTGGGGACACCGGCCAGCCAGAGCCGGAGCACTTCTTTGATCTCGAGCATCGTGACCTCGCGGTACGCCATGAGTCCTGTGTCGCTCGGCTGAGGCCGGGCCAGGACGGGCGCAGGTTGGGGTCACGCGAGGGCCGCCCCGAAGGGAAGCGGCTGGGAAGCTCAGGGGGGAAAGGTGCTGAGAAACTTGGCGGCCAAGGGGGGAAAGGTGCTGAGAAACTTGGCGGCCGAGGGGGATAGGTGCTGAGAAAATTCAGGCCGGAGGGGTGGAAAAGTTGTGGGAGCCAACATCTCGAATCTCGATCTGGGCAAAAAAGAGATGGTCGCGACCATCTCGACCCTCGATCCTGGGCAAAAAAGAGATGGTCGCGACCATCTCGACGCCCCCCCGAGGTCAGTCTCGAGATGCTCCATTGTGGGTGGCTCGCGGGCGAGCGGACGCGCGTGTGGGTTCGTCGGCGCGATGTAGCACTACCTGTACCGACCCGCGAGCCGCCTGTAGAATCAGCTCGTGACCCACTTTTGCACTGGAGCGCTCCTCGGGGTGCTCGCCGCATTGGGCATCCTCGCTTCGGGCCGCGTGCATCGTGAGCATCGTGGCTTCTCGCCACCGCCGGCCGAAGCTCGCTTCGATGTGCCGCTGTGGATCGTGCTGCTCGTCTTTGCCGGCATGGGCACCTTGGCTCCCATCGCCGCTCTTTGGCGCACGCGTTGACTCGGTCGTCACCGCCCTTCGCCTCCTCGAGCCGCTGGCACCGGTCCAAACTCGTAGCCCAAGACCTCCGCGAACTCAGCTGGAGTCGCATGAGCGACGCCTTTGATCTCGCACAGATCCGGGATCTTTGGTCCCTTCTTCGACAGCTTGTCCGAGAGCTCGTTGGACACGACCACATGACCGTAGAGCTGCGCGTGAAGGACCAGGACGGGGTCCGCGATCTCCATATATTTCCGGATGTTGGGCTTCGGGTAGTGCTCGCGGATGATCTTCCCCGCGAGCAGGTCCGCCTCCAACATTCGCAGGGCCTTCTCCAGGCGGCCGTTGTCTACGGTCGTCGTGT
>DATLLB010000068.1:0-2067 GCA_035538075.1 Enhygromyxa sp. | reverse complement strand
AGGAGATGGACTTCCGCGTCTCCTGCCTCCCGACGATCTGGGGCGAGAAGATCGTCATGCGTCTTCTCGACAAGTCGAACCTCCAGCTCGACATGACCAAGCTGGGCTTCGAGGACGCGCCGCTGCGCGACTTCAAGAGCGCGATTCATCGGCCCTACGGCATGTGCTTGGTCACCGGCCCGACCGGCTCGGGCAAGACCACCACGCTGTACTCGGCGCTGTCCGAGCTCAACACCGAGGGCGTCAACGTCTCGACCGCCGAGGATCCGGTCGAGTTCAACCTCGCGGGCATCAACCAGGTGCAGATGCACGACGACATCGGCCTCAACTTCGCGGCCGCGCTGCGCTCGTTCCTGCGCCAGGATCCCGACATCATCATGGTCGGCGAGATCCGTGACTTCGAGACCGCCGAGATCGCGGTCAAGGCCGCGCTCACCGGCCACTTGGTGCTGTCGACCCTGCACACCAACGACGCGCCCTCGACCGTCAACCGGCTGTTGAACATGGGCGTCGAGCCGTTCCTGGTCACCGCCTCGGTCAACTTGATCGTCGCCCAGCGACTCGCGCGGCGCATCTGCAAGGACTGCAAGAAGCCCGACGCCGACGTCACCGTCGAGGCGCTGATCGACGCCGGGATGAAGGACGCCGAAGCCAAGAAGTGCAAGCCGATGAAGGGCAAGGGCTGCAAGACCTGCTCGGACACCGGCTACAAGGGCCGGGTAGCGCTCTACGAGGTCATGCTGCTCAAGGACGCCCTCAAGGATCTGATCCTGCAGGGCGCGTCGACGACCGAGCTCAAGCAGGAGGCCATCCGGCTGGGCATGAACACGCTGCGTCGCTCGGGCCTCAACAAGGTCAACGAGGGCATGACGACCTTGGAAGAAATCTGCCGCGTGACGGCGACGGACTGAGCTCCTCACAATGGGAAAAGTCCTCGATGAGCTCGTCACCCTGCTCGCGCTCGAGCAGATCGAAGTCAACCTGTTCCGCGGGCAGTCGCAGAACCTCGGCTGGGGGACCGTGTACGGCGGTCAGGTGCTCGGCCAGGCGCTCTCGGCTGCCGTGCAGACGGTGCCCGCCGAGCGGCACGTGCACTCGCTGCACGGCTATTTTCTGCGGCCGGGCGCGGTCGACAAGCCGATCATCTACGAGGTCGATCGCATCCGCGACGGCGGCTCGTTCACCACGCGGCGCGTGGTTGCGATCCAAAACGGCGAGGCGATCTTCAGCTTGGCCGCGTCGTTTCAGATCGAGGAGCCGGGCTTCGAGCATCAAGACGAGATGCCCGCCGCTCCCGAGCCGCTGCAGGTGCCGACCCAGCAGGAGCTCGCGGCCGCCTACGCCGATCAGCTGCCGGAGTTCCTGCGCTCGCAGGCGCTGGCCGAGCGGCCGTTCGAGATGCGGCCCCTCGAGCCGCCCAGCCACCCCACGCGTCCGGAGCCACGCCCGCCCGAGCGCCTGTTCTGGCTCAAGGCCACCGGCACGCTGCCGGATGATCCGGCCCTGCATCGCTACCTGCTCGCGTATGCGTCGGACTTCGCGTTCTTGACCACCGCGATGCTGCCCCACGGGGTCTCGTGGTTGTCGCGGGGGATGCAGGTCGCGAGCTTGGATCACTCGATGTGGTTCCACGAGGACGTGCGCGTCGACGAGTGGCTGCTGCATGTGGTCGACAGCCCCAAGGCGCACGGCGGGCGCGGGTTGGTGCGCGGGCGCGTGTTCACGCAGAGCGGGCGGCTGGTCGCGAGCACTGCGCAAGAAGGGCTGATTCGGCGCCGCCCGCCGAAGGTCTAGAGCGCGCTGGTGAACCAGTGCGCTGTGCCGAAGCCGGCGACGAACACCGAGACGCCCACCTCTTGATCGGCCACGACCTCGTGCATGCCACCGGGCGTGTCGCCGAGGATGACGGCGCAGTGCGAGTAGCCGCTCTCGCCGATCGGCAGCCACTGCGACTCGAGCACCGGGATGCCGTCCACGCTCACGCTGGCGCCGTGCGGCGCGACGAGTCCGACCTGCGCGGCGTTCCAGCCGAGCGTCGGCGCGTGGAAGCGGTGGCTGCTGCGGTAG
>DATLLB010000067.1:0-8080 GCA_035538075.1 Enhygromyxa sp. | reverse complement strand
ACAGAATGGAGACATCATCACCGAGGTCTCGAACCAACCGACTGCGACCTACGACGATCTGCTCGAGTTGGCTTCAATCCTTCTCTCGGCGAACACTGCAACGGTCGAACTCGACCGCGGCAGCACGTCGGTGACGTTGGTCTACCAGAGGGGCTCATAACCGTTGGTGTCGCGCCCCGCGGAAAGCTGCGGCGGTCGTGGCAAGGATTCCATGGCTTACGGGTTCATGTTCAGCAGAAGTAAAAAATAATCAAAACCGAGCGACCCGCGCATGGCAAAGGCTCAGGCGTGACCGCCAAAGACCCCGAGCGCCCGCAACAACCACGCGGCGTTGCTGGTCTCGAGCACCGCGGGATCGACCGGCTTGCCGACCTCGGTCAGCAGACCGCGATCGCGAGCCATGGCCGCGAGCGCGCCGTCGACATGCCCGCTGAGCCGCGTGGCGATCAGCATGCACGCGCGATGCATGATCCGCTCGAGCTTGGCGGGAGCGTTGCGCCAGTGGTCGAGCTCGCGGGCGAGCGAGCGGCGGAGATCGGCGTCGAGCTTGGAAGCAGTGAGCCCGCGGGCGGCGAGGGTGTCGACGAGGTGACGTGCCGCGTCGGTGGTCGGTTCGTGGCGGGGCTTGACCAGGCACAGCAGGGCGTCGAGCAGATCGGGGACGCCGATCGGATCGTCGTCGAGCGCGAGCGCGAGGCCGGTCGCGAGCGCAGCCGCAGCGTAAGCGAGCCGATAGCGACGCTCGACCTCGGGCACATCGACGAACCCCTCGTTGACGACGATGGTCGGCTTGGCCAGGTTGCGGTCGCCGATGCCGGCGACCAGGGGCTGCTCGGTGACGGCGATGTTGAAGTCGACCCCGAGCGCGCCTCGCCAGGTGGAGACGGCCTGCGTGGCATGCTGAACGGCGAGGCGCTCCTTGGGGGTTCGTCCGGGACGCGAGCTGCCTGACTTGCCGCGGATGCCGGCCAAGGGATCGCGCAGCTCCAACATCACCTCGCGCAAGGCTCCGCGCCACTCGAGCGGGATCCAGCTGTCTTCGTGGATTGGCGTGCGCGGGAGCTCGCTGGCGGGCAGGCGTGTGGTGAGCACGGGGACCGGGCCGGCGGGGGCCATGAACGCGGCGATCTGATAGAGGTGGCGCGCGAGCTCCATGCGGCGGAAGGCTTCGTTGAGTCGAGCGAGGCCGAGCGCGAGGCCGGCTCGCAAGGGTTGTCCGGCCGCCCACGCGCCGAGCTCGTCGAGCAGTTCTTCGGTGCCGCCGCACAGCGCTGCGGCGGCGGACAAGAGCGCGTCGAGGCGCGGGAGCGGGCCCTCGGTGGCGATCAGCTCGAGCATGCGCGCGCACACGGGCCACAAGATCCGCTGACGAACGGGGCGATCGTGGCGATCGCCGATCGAGCGCGCGAGCGTTCGTTTGCCTCGCGCGAAGGCCTCGGTGAGCGCGGCGTAGATCAGCGCTTCGTGCTCGTCGCCGGCGATCGCCCGCAGCTCGATCGCGAGCTCGAGCGTGCGCTCCCAGTCGCCCTGATGGAACGCGAGCGGGAGCAGCACGGCGCGGGCCTCGGTGCTCTCGATCGAGACCGCGCGGGCCCGCTCGAGCAGGCGGCGAGCGGCGACGATCGACTCGCGGCCGTCGGTGCCGTGATCGAGGTGGACCTGCGCGGCGCGGGTGAGCCAGTGGGCTTGCTCGCGGGTCTCGATCGTCAAGTTGGCGAGCTGCTCGAGCGCGCGGGCGAGCGCGGGCCAGTCTTCGGCCTGCTCGAGCAGCTCGGCGTAGAGCTTGGTCAGCGGCTGATCGCTGGGCTTGTCGAGCAGCGCGGTGCGGCAGGTGGCGCGGGCGTCTTGCAGGTTGCCGATCGCTCGCTGGGCGCGGGCGAGATCGAGGGCCACATCGGCGGCGCGATCGGGCCAGTGACGGCGGCACAGCTCGAGCCGCTCCTCGAGCAGCGGGATGCGATCGTGGGTGCGACCGGCGGCGTCGAGCAGGCCGTCGAGCAGCGCCGAGGCTTGCAAGCGCAGCTCGACCGGGGCCTCGCCGGCGAGCAGTTGACGGAGGACTCCCTGCGCATGCTCGCGTCGCTCGAGCCGCAGCGCGGCCTCAGCCAGGCGCAGGGTCAAGAGTGGAGCGCGTTGGCGTGGGGCCAGCTGCGAGAGCTCGTCGCAGATCGTGGCGTCGACCTCGGGCTCGTCGGAGGCGCCAGCGATCTCACCGAGCAGCTCGGTCGCAGGCGCGTGGGTGGGCGCGCGATCGAGGGCTCGTCGCACGATCGCGACGGCGAGCTTGGGATCGCGCAGGCCCGACCAGGCGAAGCGAGCGGCGGAGGTCAGCAGCTCGGCGGCCTCGTTGGCGTCGCCCGTGCGGCCGGCGAGATCCTCGTAGAGCGAGACCACGCGGGCGTAGTCGCCGGACTCGGCGAACACGTTGCGGAGGCCAGCGAGCGCGGCGTTCTTGCGGGCCGCGAGCACGTTGGGATCGGGCGCGGGCGCGTCGGCGTCGGGCTTGCGCTCGACCTCCTCGAGCAGCGCGTGGGCGAGCTCGAGCTGGCGACGGGTGATGTCCTCGAGGTCGGCGCGATCGCCCAGCGAGCGGGCGGTGTCTCGCAGGCGCGCGAGCACGGCCAGGCGCTCGACCGGATCCTCGGTCTGCTCGAGCTTGTTGTGCAGCGACTTGCGACGCTTGCGAAGATCGAACTCGCCCTGATCGATCTGCACGATCTGATCGAGCGCGACGCCGGCCTGCATGCGCAGCTCGGCCGAGAGCTCGGTCAGCGCGTTGGCGGCTCGGGCCGCGGCCTCGGCCGGCTCGAGCGTGTCGTTGCGCAGGTGCAGATCGCTGGCGATCAGCAGCAGGCGCGCGCGAGCGTTGTCGGTCATCGGCTCGCCGAGCTCGGGGCGGCCGGGGCTGCGCGAGAGCTGCTCGATCCGCTGCGCCGCATCGCTGGGATCGGGCATGCGCGCGGCCAAGGTGTTGGCGCGGTTGATGACGACGACGTCCTCGGGGGCTTGCTGCAGCGCGGCGCCGAGGTTGCGGACGGCGCTCTGCGCATCGCTGAGGCGATCGAGGTAGGTCTCGGCGAGATCGAGATGCGTGAGCGCGCGGCGTGGTCCGGGCGGCAGCTCGCGGATCGCCAGGAAGTGCATGTGCGCGACGATCGACCACTCGCTGCGGGCGCTGGCCAGCTCGAGCAGGGCCTGGCGTGCCTGCGCATGCATGGCGTCGGCGCCGACGGCCTCGAGCAGCAGCGCACGCGCTCGCTCGCCGGCTTCGGACATTGGATCGACGCGGAACTCGGACGCGAGCAGCATCGCCTGGCGATAGCCGACCTCGGCGCGGAGCATGCTCGACAGCGGCAGCCCGGCGAGGCGCTCGAGCGTGCGGGCTTCGTCTTGCTTGCGATCGAGGCGATCGTAGAGCTTGGCCAGCTCGAGCAGCGAGCGCTGAGACTCGGGCGCGCGCGCGAGCGCGGCCTCGAGCACCGCCTCGGCCTCGTCGCCACGACCGAGCTCGACCAGCGCGCGGGCGGCCGAGGCCGCATCGTCGGCGGCACGATCGTCGGGGATGTCGGGGCTGCGCGCGGCTCGGGTCAGCGGCTCGATCGCTTCGTCGAGTCGGCCCTGACGCGAGAGCAGGCGGCCGAGGCCCTCGAGCGCGTTGGGCAGCTCGGGATCGATCGCGAGCGCCTCGCGATAGCGACGCTCGGCCTCGTGCTCATGCTCGTCGTGCGGCGAGAGGAGATCGGCGAGCAGGGTCAGCAGCGCGGGCCGGAAGTTGTCGCGCAGATCGGGCAGCCGCATGAGCAGGCGGTTGCGGACGTTGACGACCGAGTCGGTGCCGGCGAGCAGCACACGAGCGCGCGCGCCTGCGGCCGGGTTCTCGAACGGGTTGGCGAGGTAGGCGTCGAGGAAGAAGCGCGCGGCCTCGTGGGGGCGTCGCAGCGGGCCCTCGAGCAGCTCGCCGATGCGGAAGTCGGCCTCGGCCTTGCGATCGAGATCGCCGAGCGCCGCGAGCTTGCGCGAGCGGACGGTGAGAATGCGGACGAGATCGTCGTAGCGCTGCTGGCCGCGATACCAGCGGGCCAAGGTCGCGAGCCCTTCGTCGGGCAGCGCGTCGAGCTGCTCGAGCCGCACGTACGCTCGAGCGGTGCGCTCGCCGTCGTCGACGTGATCGCGCAGCGCCTTGGCCAGCCGCTGCATCAATACGAGCCGCAAGTTGTCGGCGGTCGGCGTGCCGGGGAACCGCTCGCGTGGATCGGCCTCGCCGGCGAACTCGGGCTGGAGCTCGACCTCGAGGTGGGCGATCAGCTCGGAGAAGCGACCCTGTCGCTCGAGGCAAGTGACGATCTCGAGGTGCAGGCGATCGGCCAGCCGCGCCCACGCTCGCCGGGCGAGCTCGAGCGAGACCGGCTCGGCGGCGGGCGTGGGCAGCACGATGCCCTCGAACAGCGCGTCGACAGCCTGCTCGGCGGCGGGCTCTTCGGGCTCTTCGGGCGCTTCGGGCTTTGGCGCGGGGCCGGTGTCGATCAGCTCGGCGCGCAGGCGCGGCTGCTCGTCGAGCAGCTCGGCGAGGCGATCGACGCCGACGCTGTCGAGGTTGTCGAGCGCCAGCCGCAGCGCCTTCTCGGCCCGCGCAGGCTCGTCGAGGCGGTCGCGCTGGATCAGCGCGATGCGTTCGAGCGTCAGCACGCGATCGAGCCCTTGCTGACGCGGGTACTCGCGCTCGAGCGTGGCGACCAAGGCCGGCCAGCGCTGGCGCTGCTCGTACAAGTTGGCGAGCAAGCCCGCGGTCGCGCGGCGGCCGGGCGCCTCCTCGAACACGGCCTCGAGATCGGCGATCGCCTCCTCGATGCGGCCGAGCGGTGCGACGAGCAGGCGGGCGCGCTCCTCCAGCGCCTCGACCCGCGCGCTGCCGGAGCTGCGGTTGGCGATCGCGGCGAGCATGCGCACGCGGTGCTCGGGATCGTCGGCGAGCTGCTCGAGCTCGCGCAGACGATCGCGGGTGCGCGAGTCGTCGGGCGCTCGCTCGAGGATCTTGCGCAGGAGTTTTTCGGCGAGCGCATGCTCGCCGGTAGCGAGCGCAGCGTCGGCCGCTCGGTGGCCGAGGGCCGCGAACGCGACCGCGCCCATCGGCACGTGCTCGAGCACCCGCGCGCTGAGATCGATCGCGCGATCGAGCTGCGGCTGCGCGTAATAATGATCGAGTAGCGGCAGCATCAGGTCGGGATCCTCGGGCGCATACTCGAGCGCGCGCTCGAGGTGGCCGATCGCCGCGTCGGGATCGCCGAGGATGTCGGCGCACAGGTGGGCGAGGTGCTTGAGGTCGGCGACCTGCCGGATCGGATCGCCGTCGCGCGAGACTCGGTGCTCGAGCAGCTCGAGCGCTCGGGTCCAGTGGTTGCCCTCCTCGAGCGCGTCGACCAGCGCCAGGAACACGGCGTTGTCGTCGACGTCGAGCCGCGCGCGACGGGCCAGCAGGGCCGCGCCGTCGCGCCGCTCGAGCAGCTTGGCGAAGCCGACCCACAGCCGCGCGCGCTTGCGGCCGGTCGTGCGCAGGCGCTCGCAGAGCTGCTCGAGCGCCGCGTCGGCGCGAGCGAGGCGAGTGTCGCGATCGACCGCGGCGAGCTCGACCTCGAGCGCCCCGAACACCAACGCGTGCAGCTCGGGGCTGTCGGGGTGGCGGATCATCGCGAGGTCGCGCAGATCGCCGACGCGACTGCCGAGCCCGGCGAGCCCGGCCTCGGTCGCGCGGTAGCCAAGATCGAGCAGCAGCGCGAGCAGGCCCGGATCGTCACGCTCGAGCGCGAGCTTCTCGATCGCGGCCCAGTGCTCGGCGATGTTGACGGTCGGCGGGCGGCCGGGTCCGGCCTCGGCGAGGCTCTGCTCGAGCGTGCCGAGCAGCACGTCGAAGTAGCTGGCGGTGGCGCTGCGGGCCAGCTCGAGCGTGGCGTCGCGCAGGCGCGTGGCGACGGCCGGCTCGGCTCGGCTCGCGAGCATGGCGAGGCGGCGGCCGGTCTCGTCGAGATCTTGATCGAGCATTCGCAGCAGCCGCTCGACCAGCACCGCGGTGTCCTCGGGCGACGCGGTAGCGAGCAGCTCCTCGTCGATCTCGGTCAGCTCGTCCTCGACCCGGCCGAGCTTGCGGATCGCCCACTCGCGCAGGTCGAGCAGCTCCGGCGAGCTCGCGCGCTCGGACGACATGCGCTCGAGCTGGGCGAGCAGACGGTTGGCGTCCTCGAGCTCGACGGCGGTGAAGGCCAGCTCGGTCGCGAGGCGGTCGCGGGTGTCGTGCAGCTCGTCGGGCAGCACCGCGATCGCAGCGTCGAGCGCCTCGGCGTAGCGCTCCTGGGCGCCGGTAGCGAGGCACAGATCCTTGAACGCGGAGAGCAGCAGTGGATCGTCGGGGTTGTCGAGCAGCGCGCTCTCGACCAGGCTCAGACCTTCGTCGACGCGTCCGAGCCCGAGCGCGAGCAGGCTGGCTTCGGTCCGTAGATCGCCGGCGGCCAGGCTGCCGCCGAACGCGGCCCGCAGCGCCGCCCGAGCCGTAGCCTCGCGCTCGCGTGCGCGCTGGCTGGCGGGGGTGCGTCGCTCGTCGCCAGCATCGGTGCCGATCAGCAGCGCGGAGTCGGTCGCCACCACCTCGAGCCAGGCCTTGGCGATCTCGCGATGCAGCGGGGAGCCGCGCTCGGCCGCCGCGGCGGCGCGCTGGAAGGTGGCCACCGCGGCGCTCAGCGACTCGGGGTCGGGCTCGAGATTTCGCGAGCGGCGGACGGCCAGCAGCGCGTGGGCCTTCGCGGCCTCGAGCTCGAGCTCGGCGCGCTGCTCGGCGCGCTCGGGTTGCTCGAGCAGGGCCTCGATCGCACGGATCCGCAGCTGCGGATCGTCGGCCGCGATCGCGAGCGTGCGCAGGGCTTCGAGCGTGTCGTGATCGCCGGGGCGAATGGTCAGCGCGCGCTCGAGCAGCGCGCGGGCTTCGGCGTGATCGTTGCGGTCGCAAGCGAGCGCGGCCAGGCGCACGGCCGGGGTGAAGAAGCGATCGTCGTCGGCGGGCAGCAGCTCGCCAGCGCGGCGCCACAGCGAGGCGGCGGCTTCGTGCTCGCCGGCGAGGTCGCGGGCCTCGGCGAGCGACAGCTGAGCTTCGAGATCGTCGGGCACGAACTCGAGCAGCTGCGCCCAGCTGTCGATCCGCGGCTCGCTCGGCTCGCGCGTGCGCCGAAGCTCGATCAGCTTGCGCAGCGCTTCGGCCCCACGCTCGCGCGCCGCGGCGCGGGCCGACTCGTCGGTGCTCGCGTCCGCGAGCGCGAGGCGGGCTTGCTCGACGCGCGTGCGCAGCAGCGCCTCGAGGCGGTCATCCTCGCCGAGATCCTCGAGCGCAGCCTCGAGTCGGGTCGCGAGCTCGTCGCTCGGCCGCAGCGCGTGGGCGTCGGCCAGCGCTTCGACCTTGCGACGCGGATCGCCATGCTCAGCGGTCCGCAGCAGCCACAGCACGCGCCGCTCGGGCTGCTCGCGCGACTCGGCGGCCATGCTCGCGGCCAAAGTTGCGGCGGCCTCGTGCTCGCCGAGCCGCACGCGGGCCTCGAACAGCGCGTCGGCGATCGGCTCGCGTCGCGGATCGCCAAGCTCGCTGCTCTGGTACGCGCGCTCGAACAGCGTCGCCGCGCGCTCGTGCGAGTCGACGGCCGTGAGCAGCTCGGCGCAGCGGCGCGCGAGCGCGACCGTGTCGAGGCGCAGGTTCCAGGCCCGCGAGTCGAGGCCGAGCTGCTCGGCGATGTCCTCGAGCAAGCGTGGAAGTTGATCGCGGCCGAGCAGCGGCAGCAGCTGCTCGAGCGCGGCGTCGCTGCGACCGGCGCGAGCCAGCGCGTCGCCGAGGCGGTACTGCAAGTCGGCGCGCTCGGGCGCGACGGCGAGCGCCTCGGCGAAGGCCTCGGCCGCGCCGGCGAGGTCCCGCTGCGCGGCGCGACGGGTGCCCAGCTCGACGCACGCGCGCAGCTGCGTGGCGGTGTCTTTGCGAGCCGCAGCCGCTTCGGCGACCGCCTCGAGCTGCGCGAGCTCGAGGTTGGCGTGGCGTTGATCGGCGCGCAGC
>DATLLB010000066.1:0-10234 GCA_035538075.1 Enhygromyxa sp. | reverse complement strand
CACGAACACCGCGAAGCGAGCCGGACCCATGCCCGCCGCCGCGGCCTTGCGCGGCGCGAAGCTCTCGAGGAACGGCAGCCCGAGCGCGACCCCGCCGACGCCGAACAAGAAGCGACGACGACCCAATCGTTGCGACAGCGGCAGGTTGTCGGGCGACGGACGGCGCCGCGGCGCCGCGCTGTGAAAGGATCCACGGTGAGTGATCTTGCGGGTCATCGTCCGGTCTCCAGCGGCTGGCGGGTCAAGAAGCTCTGGGTCTGGGCGAGCTCGAGCAGCAGGCCCTGGATCGACAGCGAGCCGGCCTGCGAGCGCGTGGCCAGGTCGTCGACGATCGCCTGCTCGGTCTCCGCAGCCGCGCGCGCGTACGCATACTCGAGCAAGTGGCCGACGTAACAGGCGTGGACCGAGCGAGCGCTCGCGGCCACCTGCCCGAACTCGACCGCGTTTTGGTACTCGCGCAGCTCACCGTCGAACGGGAAGCTGCCCGAGGCGTCGATCTCGAAGCCGTTGTCGAGCTCGCGCCACTGCCCGATCGCGTCGTAGTTCTCGAACGCGAACCCGACCGGGTTGATGATCGTCGAGTGGCAGCCCTCGCCGCAGGTGCCCGCGCCCGTGTGCGCGTCGACCCGCTCGCGGTTGGTGTTGCCCATCGTCGGAGGCAAGGGCGGCACGTTGTCGGGCGGCGGCGGCAACGGGGCGCAGAGCAGGTTGCGGACCACCGAGACGCCACGGTGGATCGAGTCGGGATCGACCGCGTAGGCGTTGGCGGCCAGGAAGCCCATCTGCGTCAGGATCCCGCTGCGCTGGCTCGGGTCGAGCTGCACGCGCTCGAACTCGGCCCCAAACCCGTCGCCGAGCTCATACACATACGCGGTGTCCTGGTTGACGAACGAGAACGGCGCGGTGAGGAGCTCGGCGAGCCCACCTTGGTCCTCGAACACCACGGCCTCGACGAACAGCTCGGTCTCGCGCTGCATCGCCGGGCCCATGATCGCCGCGTCGAACAGCGGGTAGAACTCGGGATCCTTGAACAGGTCGTGGTAGTGATCGTAGTCGAGCAACTGCGCGTGGAAGTCCCGGATCGTGTCGCGGGCGCGCGGATCCTCGAGCATGCGCGCGGCCTCGACGACCACGCCCGCGGTGCTGTCGAGCTCGCCGTTGGCTGCGGCCGCGAACAGCTGCGCGTCGGGCATCGAGTTCCACAGCATGTAGCTGAGCTTGCTGGCGACCTCGAAGCCGCTCAGATGGATCAGCCCGTCGGGCCCGACCTCCTCGCTGGCCTCGACCCGGTACAGGAAGTACGGCGACTGGAGGAACGCCTGAATGCTCAGGTGCACGCCGCCGCTGAACGCGTCGAGATCTTCGTAGAGATCGACGCCCTGCTCGAACAGGGACCAGTGCGCGTCGACCTCGGCGGTCGTCAGCGGACGCCGATACGCACGCGCGCCGAACTGCTCGATCCACGCCCGCGCCTGCACGCTGAGGTCGTTGGGATCCTGCGGCAGATCGGCGGGCACGATCGCGGCCAGCAAGCTCGGATCGTTGACCACCAGATCGGCGACCTGCTCGGCCGCGCGCTGGTAGTCGGCCCACAGCGTCGAGGTCACGTCGAGGTCGGCGGCGGTGTTGTCGAACTTGCTGCTGCTCGGATCGCCGATGAACAAGCTCGAGAACCCGGTGTGATCGGCGAGGTAGAACAGATCGCGGACCGAGTTCTCCCACTGCAGGTGGCTGAGCCGCGGGAACCGAGTGGTCGCGAGCGCTTCGTCGTCGCCGTCGCCGTCACCGTCGCCAGCTTCGGCTTCGGTGCCCTCGTCCGCCGTGCCGCCGTCGCCTGCTTCGTCGTCGGGCTGGTCGACGCCGACATAGCAGCCCGGCAGCACCAGCGTGAGTGCGAGCGCGAGCGCGGGCCCATGATTGCCGCGTATTCGTACGTTCACGGATCCAGGCTATGCCAAGCGAATGCGCTCGACAACGTCGTCGATGGCCCCCAACGATCGTATTGAAAGCGCGTGGTGCTGGACCACCAAAAACACGACCAACATTGCTGCGCGAGCAGGCGCTCGCACGAAGCTTTATAGTCGCGGTCGTGCAACGCAGGTGGCTCGCATCAACGCTCGCGCTGTGCCTGATCCCCGGATCGGTCCTCGCCAAGAAAGCGCCCGATTACTCGCGCGAAGCGATTTCGGAGAGCGCGAGCGAGGGTGAGGCAGAGGGCAATCCGGACAAATTCCTGTCGGCCGCCAATATGGCGTTCGACCAGGCCAAGCGCAGCCGCGACCTCGAATTTGCAGAGCTTGCGATCACCCATGCCAAGGTCGCGCTCGACATCGGCCTCTACCTGGCCGACGAGCGCAACTACGACGCCACCGACTGGCACCCCGTGACCCGCGAGCAAGCGGCCGAGGTCGCCGAGCAAGCCGAGCTGCTGATCGGCGCGGCCGAAGACTTGGTCGAGGCGATCCTCGCCGAGCGAGCGGCCGCCGAAGCGGAGGCACGCCGCGCGGCCGAGCTCGCCGCCAGCGAAGACGACGACCAGCCCAAGCAGCGCAAGCCCGGCACCGGGATGATCGCCGGCGGAGCCGTGGCGCTCACGATCGGCGCGGGTGGTCTCGGCATGATCGGAGCAGGCCTCGCGCTCGGTCAGGCGCGGCAGCGCGACGCCGAGGCCTTGCTGTTGCCGGATCAGCTCGACGAGCTCGACGAGCTCGATCGTCAGGGCGCGCAGGCCAACGCGATCACCTACGCCGGCATCGGCGTGGCCACGGTCGGGCTCGCGGTCGGGGTCGCGCTGATCGTCGTCGGCGTGAAGAAGCGCAAGGCGGCCGGACCCGCCGAGGCGACCGCGCTGCGTGTGGGTGGTTGGCTCGATCGCGACGCGGCCGGTCTGATCGTCGGAGGAAGGTTCTGATCATGATGTTGGCGATCTTCGAGCTCTTGACCCTGCTCGCAGCCGCGCCCGAGATCGGCGAGGACTGTGGTGAGCGCGTGTGCATCTACGGGACCGACGACGGCGTGTGGACGCCCGCCGCCCAGCTCAGCAAGAAGCAGCGCGCCAGCGAGAAGAAGAAGAACCGCAAGCACGCCGACGTCGCGCTGCGCGTGGTCGTCGAGGGTGGTCGCGGCAGCGTGTTCGTCGACGGCCGCTATCTCGCGAGCGAGGGCCCCCACGCCGAGCGGACGCTCGATCCCGGCAAGCACGAGATCGAGGTGCGCGACGGCACGACCGTGGTCGCGCTCGGCGTGCTGACGATCCCGCGCAAGATCGAGGCGCTGACCCTGGTGATTCACGCCGATCGCTGAGCGCGAATTCTCTGCCGCGGGTACGCGGCCGAGAAAATTTTTCCATCCGCGTGATCGAGTCGGCGCCACATGGCACTCCGATACCAGGAGCGCCGCGTCCTCTCGCGGCCTCGCTTTGCATGCGATCGAGAAGTTCGCTAGCCGCTCTCGCCGTCCTGTTGCTGGTGTTTGCCGTGATCGCCCTGCGGCACGGCTGGCTGGTCGACGACGCGTACATCACCCTGCGGACCGTCGACAATTTCTTCGCCGGCCACGGCCTGGTGTGGAACGTGGGCGAGCGGGTGCAGGCGTACACGCACCCGCTCTGGATGCTGCTCGTCTGCGGCGTCCATGCGATCACCGACGAATTCTTCTATTCGCTGATCGTGCTCGGAGCGGCGGTCTCGACCATCGCGCTCGCGCTGGTGAGTCTGCGGCTGGCTCGATCCGAGTACGTCGGCGCCGCGCTGATCATGCTCGCGAGCCTGTCGCACGCGTTCGTCGATTATGCGACCTCGGGGCTCGAGAATCCGCTCAGTCACCTGTTGTTCGCGAGCGCCGCGTGGGTCTACTTCGGTCGGCTCCCGAGCGCGCGCCGCTTCGGCTTGCTGTGTCTGATCGGTGGCCTCGCGATCCTGACCCGCCCCGACAACGCCGTGTTGCTCGCGCCCGTGGTCGTGACCGCGGGCGTGCAGGCGTGGCGGCGCGGCTGCAAGCTGACCGCGCTCGCGCGTGCGGCCGCGCTGGCGGCCATTCCCTGGTTTTGTTGGGAGCTGTTCAGCCTCTTTTATTACGGGCTGCTGGTGCCCAACACCGCGCTGGCCAAGCTCAACACCGGTATCCCCAAGCACGAGCTGGTCCAGCAGGGATTCATCTACCTGATCGCCTCGCTCGACGCCGATCCGCTCACGCTGGTGATCATCTTGGCCGGCATCGCGGTGCCGATCGTGACCCGTAATCGCGCGACCATGCCGTTCGCGCTCGGCATCGTCTTGCACCTGATCTATCTGCTGTCGATCGGCGGCGACTTCATGCTCGGCCGGTTCTTGACCGCGCCAATGTTCATGAGCCTGATCGTGCTCTCGCAGCTGCGTGGGCTCGGGCCCGCTCGGACCGCGGCGCTGACCGTCGCGCTCGCGGCCGTCGGGCTCGCGACCAGCCCCAGCACCTTGGCGGTCAACAGCGCGACCACGCCCGACACCAAGAGCGCCCGGACCACACGCCACATCACCGACGAGCGCGTGTTCTTCTTCGAAGACGCCAGCCTGCTCAGCGCCCGTCGCAACCGCGACATGCCCGATCACAAGTGGCGCTGGCTCGGCGAACGTGGGGCGCGTGAGGGCAAGCGCACCGCGACCGCGGTGGCCATGGGTTTTCGCGGGTTGGCGGGCGGGCCGGATCTCCACCTGATCGATCGCGCGGCGCTGACCGAGCCGCTGCTGGCCTGGCTCCCGTCCCAATACGTGCCGCAGTGGATGAGCGGGCACTTCCTGCGGGCGATCCCGCCGGGCTACGTCGAGACGCTCGAGAGCGGCGAGAACCAGCTGAAGGATCGCAACCTGGCCGAGCTCTACGATCGCGTGCACCTGGTCGTCAGCGGCCCGCTGTGGTCGCGTGAGCGTCTGGCCGCGATCTGGTGGCTCAACACCGGCGGACCCGAGGCGCTGATCGACGAGGAGCGCTACCGCTTTCAGGGTGCGCTGCAGCTGAAGCTGACGCAGCTGAGCAAGCCGCTGCCCGAAGGCACCGAGCTGAAGTCCAAGAAGGTTCTCAAGCTGCCTGCGCAGGGGGCCGTGCTCAGGTTCCGCGAGCGTCAGCACCCGCGCACCGTCGAGCTCTCGCTCAACTACGAGGACCGCTTCGAGCTGCGCTTCTATGACCGCGGCGAGGAGATCGCTCGCGTGCCTGTCCCGCGCGCGCCGAAGTGGGATCTCGACGGCTTGACCATCCGCACCGTCGAGCTGCCTGAAGACTTGGTTGCGCGTGGGTTCACGCGCATGCGGGTGCTGCCACGGACGACCGAGCGCACGAGCAAGCCGATCTGGGCGCTCGGCCACCTGCGCTTCGACCCCGAGCTCGACGGCGACGGCTGAGCGTCAGCGCGTGGGCACCCGCAGCGTCGAGATGGCGCCGATCAGCGGCCCGATCGCCAGGACCACGAACGCCCAGCGCCAGCCGATCCATCCGGCCAGCATCGGCACCAGCTCGAGCGAGCCGATCGTGATCAGAAAGCCGATCCCATTTTGCACGGTCAGCGCGGTCCCGGTGTATTCGGCCGGCGCGTGCCGGGCCGCGAGCGCCGAATATTGTGGCGAGTCGGCGACCACCAACAATCCCCAGATCAGCAGGTAGCCGAGCAACGCGGGCCCCGGCAGCAGGAACGCGAAGCCCGAGCACGCGCACGCGATCCCGCTGCCGATCAGCGCGACCGCGGCGACCTTGCGCTCGCCGACCTCGCGCGAGATCAGCCCGCCGCCGATGCAGCCCAGCGCTCCGATCGCGACCGTCGCAAACGCGATCATCGGCACCCGCTCGGTCCACGCGGGCGCGCCTTCGAAGCGCGCGTCCAGCCAGAAGCCGGCCAACGACCACAGCGCATAGAGCTCCCACATGTGCCCGAAGTAGCCGAACGCGCTCGCACGAAACGGCTGGTGACGAAACACCCGACCGATCATGCGCAGGTCGAGCTTGGCTCGCGCGCGCAGGTGCGGGCCTTCTTCGCAGGCGAGCACCACCAACAAACCACCGAGCGTGGCCGCGAGCGAGCCGATCGTCGCCAGCGCTCGCCAGTCGAGCGCGAGCCCGATCGCCGTGACGCCGTACGGAAACGCGGTGCCGAGCGTCAAGCATCCGACCATCACGCCGAGCCGCCAGCCGAGGCCCGCTTGGTACCAACTCGCGACCAGCTTCATCCCGACCGGATACACACCCGCGAGCGCGACCCCGGTCAGGAAGCGAAACAACAGCGCGCTCGCCAGGTCCACGCTCGCCCATGCGAAGCCGAGGTTCGCCGCCGCGCCGGCCAGTGCCGACACGCAGAACACTCGCCGCGCGTCGAAGCGATCGGCCAGGTTTGCGAGCGCGTAGATCAGCGTGCCCGTGATGAAGCCCCACTGCGTCGCGCTGGTCAGCCGTGCGCTCGCGCGGGCATCGAGCGACCACAGCGAGGCCAGCTCGCGCGCCGCCGCTGTGCCCGAGAACCACGTCGCGGTCGCGAGCAATACGCCCAGCGAGATCACGATCAGCGCCCGGCGAGCCGCGCCGGCCTCGAGCTCGCTCATCGCCGCGACTCTACCCAAACACACGCCGCCGCTGACCGCTCACCGCCTTGCGCCCGGCCCACTCTCGTGCGACCCCCCGCGGGTGAGTTTCAAAGATCTCGGCCTCGTGCCGGAACTGCTGCGCGCCGTGAAGGACGCGGGCTACGACCATCCCACTCCCATTCAACAACAAGCCATCCCCGCGGTGCTGGCCGGCCGCGACATCGTCGGCTGCGCCCAGACCGGCACCGGCAAGACCGCTGCGTTCGCGCTGCCGATCCTCCAGCGCCTCGACAAGACGGCCGGCGACGAGCCGGCCCTGCGCGCGCTGGTCATCACGCCCACGCGCGAGCTCGCGGCGCAGATCGGCGAGAGCTTCGCGACCTACGGCAAGCACCTCGAGCTCTGGCACGCAGTCATCTTCGGCGGCGTCAACGAGAAGCCGCAGATCCGCGAGCTGCGCCAGGGCGTCGATGCTCTGATCGCCACGCCCGGCCGCCTGCTCGATCTGATGGGTCGCGGTGAGATCGATCTCGCCCGCGTCGAGGTGTTCGTGCTCGACGAGGCCGATCAGATGCTCGACATGGGCTTCCTGCCCGACATCCGCCGCATCGTCGCCGCGCTGCCGAAGAAGCGACAGACCCTGTTCTTCTCCGCGACCATGCCCCCCGAGATCCGCGAGCTCGCGCAGACGCTGCTCAGCGATCCGGTCGACGTCACCGTCGCGCGAGTCTCCGCGCCCGCCGAGCTGGTCGAGCAGCGCCTGTTCTTCGTCGACAAGGGCAACAAGCGCAACCTGCTGGTCGACCTCGTGCGCCAGCGATCGGTCAGCCGCTCGCTGGTCTTCTCGCGGACCAAGCACGGGGCCAATCGCATCGCCAAGTTCTTGGGCGAAGCCGGGGTCGGCAGCGCTGCGATCCACGGCAACAAGTCGCAAGGCGCCCGCACGCGCGCCCTCGATGCCTTCAAGCGCGGCGAGCTGCGGGTGCTGGTCGCGACCGACATCGCCGCGCGCGGCATCGATGTCGAAGGGATCACGCACGTGATCAACTTCGATCTACCGAATGTGCCGGAGACCTATGTGCACCGAATCGGCCGCACCGCGCGAGCCGGCGCGACCGGGGTCGCGTGGTCATTCTGCGACTCCGAGGAGCGGCCGTTTTTGGTCGACATCGAGCGATTGATGAAGCGGCACATCGAGCGGGTCGACGATCACCGCTATCCGCCGAGCGAGCGTCCGCCCGCGCAGACCGATCTGAGCGGGAAGGGCAGCCGGGCCGCGCAGCCGGCCGCAGCGGCGAAGCCGAGCGCGGGCGCGAAGCCGGGCGGCGGGAAGCGTCGCTCCGGCCGACGCCGCGGCGGCCGGCGTCCCGCCGCCGCAGGGCCGCGGGGCTGAGTCTCAGCCGAACATCGCCCGCAGCCGTCGGTGTCGATGTTCGAACACCGCGGCCACGATCCGCCCGACCACCGCCTCCGCCATCGCGACCCGCGGCACGCAAGTCACCCGATCGGTCAGTCGACACCCGCTCCCGAGCGCCTCGATCGATCGCCTGTGCACCCACTCGCGCTGCACCCATGAGCTCGAGCGCTCGTGGAACCACCGCTGCGCCGGCTCCATCGCCTCGAACCCGAGCGCGTGCCGATCGAAGGGCAGCACGCCGCCGAGCAGCAGCCAGCTGTGAAATGCAAACTCGCCGGGCGGTTGAATTACCTGCGGCCGCAGCTCCACGCCGCGCGGCGAGGTCATCCGCAGCCACGGCCGCAGCTCCGCGTTGACGCCCGCCATCGAGGTTGCGTGCGCCCACACTCGGTCGGCGTCGGCGGCCAGCTCGCTCGTGCGCTCGACTTGGATCACGCCGAGCACGATACCGCGTCCACGCAGTGCTACGCTTGCGGTCGATGATCGTCGTGCGGCGCCCAGGCGTGATCGTCGGTGTGCTTGCAGTGCTTGGTGCTTGCGGAAAGATCCGCGTGCCGCCGGAGCAGGACGACGGCTCGACCGAGTCGAATGGTGACGTGGACGAGTCGGAGTCGGAGTCCGGCGGCGAGCTGCCGGATCTGCCAGATCTGGGCGAGACGGGCGAGCCCGAGCCGCTCTGCGATCAGGCCGCCTACCTCGAATGCATCGACGCCCAGCTCGACGAGTGGTCGGCGTGCCTCGCTGGCTGCCTCGCCCTCGAGCAGCGCTGCATCGAGGGTGACTGTGAGGCAGCGTGCGAGCCCGCGCGCGCGGCCGCGGAGTCGACCTGCGCGGACCTGTGCCCGGATGACGATCGAGGTGACGGTGTGTGTCGAGAGCAGTGCGATGTCGAGCACTCCATCTGCCTCACGACCGGTTGTGCGGAGGACGACTGCAACTACGATCGCTACGTCTGCATTGGGACCGAATGCGAGTGCCAGGCCCCGATCGTCGAGTTCGAATACGCGTGGGCCGGCAGCTGCGAGCTCGTGTTGCCCGGGCCAGTCTTGGCTCCCAGCATCCCTTACACCTCGATCGCCATCGCCGGCCAACGCATTTATGTCTCCCCGCGTGCGAGCTGCGACGACCCCGAGGTCCAGGCGGTGTGGGAGCAAGAGAGCGCGCCCGATCGCCTGACGCTGTGCGA
The DNA here is from genome assembly GCA_035538075.1 of Enhygromyxa sp. GTDB lineage: Bacteria > Myxococcota_A > Polyangia > Nannocystales > Nannocystaceae > Plesiocystis. The sequence goes on along the minus strand of DATLLB010000066.1, from coordinate 1,086 downwards.
GGCCGGCTGCCAAGCGTTCGCCGACGCTGGCACGGCCGTCGTCCAGGTCGGCTCGCCGAACTGCGCGTGACGGCGTCGGTCAGTGCCACGCGCCCAGGATCGCGCCCATCACCGTGTATGCGACCGCGTGATAGCCCGCGTCGATCAGCGTCAGCACCAGCGAGCGGCGCTCGAACGCGAACGTGATCCCGATCGAGGTCGCGACCCAGCCGACGCCCGCGAGCGCCCCGGCGGTCATGCCCCAGACCACGTCCGCCTCGCTGCCGAGAAAGAACGCGAGGTTCAGAGCGATCACCAGCGAGAGCACGAACGCGATCGCAAAGGTGCGGCCGACATTCTGGCGCAGCTCCTCCTCGCTCAGCCCGGCCTCGCGCATCCAGGCCTTGGCGAATAGGATGGGGCTGTACCACACGCCGCCGATCAGAAAGCTCGACAGCGCCGCCGCACCGACGGCGAGGTAATTGATCTGCGAGGGATCCATGACCGGCTCGTTAGCAGTCGACACCGCGACCACCGAAGCAGAATCCGGCGAATCGGGACTCACGACCGGTGAACGCGGACTCTCCGACCGCGAACCGGAGCTCGACGACCGCTGGGTGCGGCGCGTGGGCATCGTCGGCTTTGGCCTGATCATCCCGCGCGTGACTCCGCTGCTGCAGGACTTCACGCCCACGCAGCTCGGCTACTGGGTCGGCACGCTCGCGTTCATCGCCCTCGCGGCCAGCATCTGGCACGGCAACCGTTGGCTGTTGTTCGAGCAGCGTCGTCATTACGGCTGGTTCAACCACCCGCTGCGCAAGCTCGCGCTGCTGCTCGCGGCGATCGTGCTGTACACGGCTCCGCTGACGATCGTCGGGCTGCTGTGCTGGTACGGCTGGATCGGGCGCGCGGCCGACCTCGACACCATCCGCACGGTCGCGCTGCTCAACGTGATCTGCGTCGTGTTCGTGACCCACGCGTACGAGACCGTGTTCCTGATCAAGGAGCGCGAGGGCGATCTGCTGCGGGTCGCTCGCCTCGATCGTGCGCGCGCCGAGGCCGAGCGTGTTGAGCGAATTGAACATGAAGTGCGGATCGACCTGAGCG
>DATLLB010000065.1:0-2965 GCA_035538075.1 Enhygromyxa sp. | reverse complement strand
GCTCGGAGCGCCGTGCGAGGGGATCCGTCCGCGGCATGAAGACTTTCGTGCGGGCGACATTCGCCACAGTCGCGCCGACATCCGCCGCGCCCGCGAGCAGCTCGGCTACGCGCCGCGTGCCTCGATGGCGCAGGCGCTGCGCCGCACCATGCAGTGGCTCAGCGCGGGCTGAGGGCCGCCATGACTTCGGGCGCGCGACGAGTCACCGACTACCTCGACGCGGCCGAGATCCGCGAGCTGACGACCGCCAGCGACGCGCACGGCTTCGCCGCCTTGCTGACCACGTGGATGATGATCGCGGCGAGCTTCGCCGTGGTCGCGTGGCACCCGAGCGTGCTGACGGTGATCGTCGCGCTGATCGTGCTCGGCGGTCGGCAGCTCGCGCTCGCGATCTTGATGCACGAGGCCGCACACCGCAGCCTGTTTCGCACGCGCCGGCTCAACCTCGTGCTCGGCGAGTGGCTGTGTGCGGCGCCGGTCTGGGGCTCGCTCGAGCGCTACCGCAAGCACCACCTGCGGCACCACGCCCACACCAACACGGACGCGGATCCCGACCTCGGGTTGATCACGCCGTTTCCGATCACGCGCGCGTCGCTGCTCCGCAAGTTCGCGCGAGACCTGCTCGGGCTCACCGGGCTGCGCCGCGTGCTGGGCCTGTTGGCGATCGACTTCGGCTTGCTCAGCTACACGGCCTCGACCGGCGCCCGCCGCCTCGACCAGACCGGGCGATCGGTCGGCGACGTGATCGCTTGCGGTGCTCGCAACTTCGGGCCCGTGTTGATCAGCAACGCGACCCTGGCGTTGCTGCTGCGCGCGAGCGGTCATGGCTCGCTGTATTTCTTGTGGGTCGGCGCGTACCTGACGACGTTCAGTTTGTTCGTTCGCGTCCGCGCCATCGCGGAGCATGCGTGCACGCAGAGGAGCGTTGATCCTTTTGCCGAGTTCGGATCGAACACGCGGACGACACGCGCAGGCCTGCTGGCGAGGATCACCGTCGCTCCGCACAACGTTAATTTTCATCTCGAGCACCACTTGCTGCCGACCGTGCCTCAGCATTCGCTCGCGCGGATGCATCGAATGCTGTCGCAACGCGGTGCTCTGGACTCGCAAAACGTGGCTTTGAGCTACCTCGACACACTGCGACTCGTGACGAGTCGAAGCGACTCGTGAGTGGCGTCACGTAAAAAAGGATGACGGGTTCATGGGTCCGGGACACAAACACAAATGAACGCTGCACGCCGAGGTCAACCAAGGACGTGTTGCCCGCGGCGACTTCCGCGGAGGATGCCCGATAGGGGCAAGCATTCGAGCATCCAGGTCCATCCGGACCACCGCGTCACCACCGACCCACGCACCGCGAGTTCGCTTCCTGGGGGAGCTCGCGGTGCGTGTCTTTTTGGCCCCCGCGGCCGCGGCGGTGCGAGCCTTCGGGGGTCGTAGTACTCGGCTGCACGTGGTGGCCCCGTAGGGGCCTTTTCATCTCTTGATCCACGGCGCCTGGGTGAGGGGCCTTTTGGCTCGTTGACTGGCGTGCGCTACAGGTAGTCCACGTTCAACCGGTAGCGACCGTTGGCTGCGCCCAGCTGATCGACGACCAAGTACGCGCTGGTCGTCGCACCGAAGCCGGCGATCGCCGAGGGGCCACAAGCGAGCTCGGTGGCGGTTCCGCAGCCCGTGCGGATCGAGACGATCGGCTGGATGTCGCCCTCGAGCACTTCGACGGTGGCCTGCAGGGTGCCGGGGCCGGTGAGCACGAGCGCGAAGATGTCGTCGTCGCCGGGGCTCGAGCAGCCGCTGTCCAGCCGACCCTGCTCGTCCTCGAGGCTCGCCTCCCACACGAAGTTGCCGCCGGTCGCGAGCTCGATCGGCTGCTCTTCGAGCGCGTCGAGGCAGTCGCCCTCGAACGCGTCGCTGCCGAAGCGGACCTCGAACGCGTACTCGCCAGACTCGCCGAGCTCGGTGTCGACGATGATGTAGTAGGTGTCTCCGGGCGAGCCCTGATCGAAGAAGCCGCGACCCGGGACCGAGTTCTTGATGTCCGCGCAGACCTCGGTCTCTTCGATCGGCGCCTCGAGGCACGGGTCCTCGGCGCGGACGACTCGCAGCACCGGATTGAAGTTGGTCTCTTGCGGGATGAAGTCGACGAACACGTCGCTCGAGACCGAGCCGATGCGATACACGTCCTCGGCTCCCGTGCCGCCGCACCAACCTTCGATGCCGGAGCAACCGCCGAGGCTGCCTCGCACGACGATGGTCTGATCGGACGGCAGATCGATCGGGTCCTCGCACGATCCGTAGCGCGGCTCGACGGTCATCCCACCGGTGTCGCCCGTGTCTCCGGTGCCGGCGGCGACCATGCTGTCGTCGACGCAGACCGGGCTGTAGTCCGGATCCGAGCGCAGGCCACAGCCGAGCAGGCAAACAACCGGGACGAGGCCGACAAAGCGCTTCATGGCACGATCTTGCACGGCCGCTATCGGCCCGTCAAAGCACGCTCTCGCAGGCTGGACAGTTGTCCAAGGGCGAGATGGAGGCTGCCCGCGTGCATGGCCGCCCGCTCTGCAGACTTCACGATTCCAAGCAATTTGACCGGAGAGGGGATCGGCTGCGAACCTCGCAAGCGACGGCCCATGCAAGAGACTCTGCGAAAGATCGTCGAGAGCACCCCGGGCGCCAAGGGCGCGATCCTCATGGGTTTCGACGGCATCTCCGTCGCGCAGTGGGTCAAGCCCGAGTACGAGAGCGAGACCGACATCGAGTCGATGGCGATGGAATTCTCGTTTCGCTTCCTCGAGCTGCGCGACGCGGCCAACAGCCTCGAGATGGGAGCCATCTCCGACATCACGCTCAAGGCCGAGTTTGGCAGCGTGCTGGTCCGCGTGCTGTCGCAGGAGTACTTCGTGACCGTGCTGCTCGCCCACTCCGGGCACATGGGCAAGGGTCGCTGGATGCTGCGCTCGCAGGC
>DATLLB010000064.1:0-3200 GCA_035538075.1 Enhygromyxa sp. | reverse complement strand
GCGCGAGACGATCCGCCAAGGAAAGTCACTCTCCGCGTGCAATGGCCAACCACGTCCGACATCGTCGAGGTCCGGCTCGCGGCGCAGCATCCACTTCTGCATCGGCTCGCTGGGTGCTGAAACGGTGCTGAGCTCAGCGAGGCCTGAATCCTGCGCCAGCGCCCAATCGATCAGTTGTTGGCGCGTGGACGCGTCGAACTTCTCGCGAAACGTGGCCAGAAGATCCCAGTGAAGGGGTTCGACGATTAGGTCGAGTTCACCATCGAGCCACTGCTGGAGGTCAACGGGATGAGGCTTCTTGCCGCGAGCCTCGGCGCGCTCGAACAGGGCGACCAACGTCGCTTCGTGGTGCGCGAGATCTGGACCAGCACCGGTGTCGGGGATCGATGCCGCTTCGATCGCTCGCACGCGATCGAGGTGCCGCTCGATGCTCGCCAGCAGCTGCGTCATTGCGCGAAAGGTATCACAGGCCTGTCCCGACTTCGCCGCCTGCCACGCTACCCGTCCGCCGCCTTCCGCCAGTGCATGATCAGCTCGGCCCACTTGAGCGGCGACTCGAGCGGCAGCAGCAGCTCGTAGAGCCGATCATCCTTGCTGCGAAACTCGAGCGGCCGCCGCATCTCGACGTTCGCAGTCGCGAGCTCGGCAAGCTCGAGCCGCAGCAGATCGCGGCCGTCCTTCCCGACGAAGCGCACCGTGTCGCGCGTCAGAATCATCCGCACGCGCCCGATCGGCGTGGGCACCTTGTCACTCACCTCGCGCAGCTTGGCCGGCTCGCTGGACGCGATCACCCCGCTACGTGCGAACCGCCGCTCGTCGATCACGAAGCCCTCGAGCTCGTTGCGCTCGCGGATCGCCGCCCGAGCCTCGACGATGCGCATCGACCTCGCCGCGCCCGAGCTGCCAATCAGATTGTTGCGAGTGTCGACCCGCCAGCTCGCGGTGCACTCCCGACAGCGGATCGCATCCCCGCTCGGAATCAACGCATCCCAAGCAAAGCAGCTCGGACAGCGAAACAGCGGGTTCTCGAGCCCAAGCGCGAGATCGCGACCACGGACCGGCATATGGTTGCGCTCGTCACCTTGGTCGATGCGCAACTTCTCCTCGAGCCAGCTGCGAATCTCCGCCGGCGCGCTCTTGCGAGGAAAGCTGCGCGGCTGATCGAACACGATCTTGACCGCTCCAAACCGACGCTTCACGGCCCAGCGCGGCATCACGCGATCGGCATTGAGGATCCGAACGGGGATCACCGGCACCCCGAGCAACCGCACGAGCGCCTCGACGCCAGGCAGCAGCGGCAGCAGCTCGCCGTCCCAGCTGCGCTCGCCCTCGGGGTAGGAGCCGACCATGCCGCCGAGGTCGACCCACTTCTTCATCGCTCGGATCGCGCCCGGGTCGTTGGTGAATTTCTTCTTCGGGATGCTGCCGAACGAGCGCAGCACGAAGCCCATGATCGGATCGCGCATCGCCGCCGCGGTGGCCAAGAAGTGGATCGAGCGACCGGCGGCGGTGATCGTGAACCACGGATCGAAGAGGCTCACATGGTTGCTGAGCACCAGCGCGGGGCCGTCGGTGGGCAGGTGCTCGAGGCCCTCCCAGCTGAGCGGTGCGATGCCGCGGAGCGCGAGTCGACAGGGGTGGACGAACGCGCGCGTCGTCCGGTCGACGAGCTGCTTGTTCTCCGGCGACGGCTCGCGGGGTTCGAACGTGGGCCGAGGCATGGGTCCGCGTCCAGTACACAACGGCGGCCGGGCATGGTCCAGAGAGCCAAGCCACGCCGACGTGACGATCTTCGCGGCCCGGCGTAGCGTCTGGGTATGCGACGTCGTGAACTGCTCGGAGGAACGCTCGCGCTCGGGGCCGTGGCTTGCGTGGATCCGCCGAGTCGTGCGCAGCTCAACGAAACCGGCTCGCGTGTCACATCGGCACAGGTCGTACGGAAGATCAGGGCGACCCCGGCGATCGATGGGGCCGGCGCGACGGTGCAGCGGCTGTTCCCGACGCCGGAGCTGCGACACCTCGATCCCTTCGTGCTGCTCGACGACTTCGACGTGCGTCGCCCGGCCGGCTTCCCGGAGCATCCGCACCGCGGGTTCGAGGCGTTCACGTACATGATCGAGGGCGCGTTTCATCACCGCGACTCGATGGGCAACGACTCGATCATCGGGCCGGGCGGGACGCAGCGCTTCACCTCGGGTCGCGGCGCTCGCCACTCGGAGATGCCGGCGACCGACGGGCGCAACCGTGGCTTGCAGCTTTGGGTCAACCTCCCGCGGCGACTGAAGAAGGTGGAGCCGAGCTATGCCGGGATCGCGGGTGAGCAGATGCCGGTCGAGTCGCTCGCGGGTCGGGTGATCCGCGAGGTCGTCGGCGCTCGCTCGCCGGTCGTGCTGCAGACCGAGGTCGAGTACTTCGACGTCGAGTTGCTCGGGGAGGCGAGCTTCGAGCGCGTCGTGCCCGAGGGGCACAACGCGTTGATCTACGCGCTCGACGGCGAGGTGGAGCTGTTGGGCGAGCGCTTGCGCGGCGGGGAGGCGCTGCTGCCCACGGCCGGGCACGTGGCGATCCGGGCGAGCGGGCCGAGCCGGGTGCTGTGGCTGTCGGGGCGGCGGATCGGCGAGCCGATCCGTCAGCGCGGGCCTTACGTGGACTGATTTGGGCCCCGAGTCGGCAGGACCGAAGCGGCACCGTGGTCGTTCGCGGTCGCTCGTAGTCACGATGGGGCGCCTTGGCGATGCGGTGGACCACCCGTCCGCTGTGTGAACGTTAGCGGTCGGCTGCGGAACTCGGGTCGGGACGACCCACCGCATCACAAATTCACGGAGGCCATCGCTCGCGTTGGGTCATGCGGGCCGCGAACCACCACCGACCATTCCTGCGAGGAGGGGCATCCACCATCAGGGGTCGACCAACGCCGATCATTCGGGTGGCGCTTCTTCGGGACCGGCCTCGCGCATCATGCCTTTTAGCTCTTGCTGACGGATCTCGATCTCGGCGAGATCCTCGCCAGCCTCGGCCACGAACGGCTTGATCGCGAGCGGCATCGGTGAGTCGCGGCCCTGCACGATCAGCACGCGCGCGCCCGCGGCCACGTGCAGCTCGAAGCTGCCGTCGTCGGCGGTCCGGTACTGCGGATCGCCGTCCTCGCGGGTGATCTCGACGCGCCCACCGTCGCCGCTGCCGACCAGGATCTCGGCGCC
>DATLLB010000063.1:0-9630 GCA_035538075.1 Enhygromyxa sp. | reverse complement strand
CCGAAGCGCCGTCGCACGTGCGCGAGCCCACGCCGCAGGCGATCGCCCGCAACGGGCCCAGAGCTGGCGATCACGTGCACTTGACCGGGAGCCGGCGCTGACGGGCGCCGCAGCGCAGTCGCGCTCGGCCGGTCAGATTCGGCGTCGGTCGGGGTAGGGTCCGGAAGACTCGCCATCGGCGGGCCCCCCTTTTACCCTGACGCCCCCACCATGTTCCAACGCGTTCTCAAGAAGGTCTTCGGCACCAAGCACGATCGGCAGGTCAAGAAGATCCAGCCGCTCGTCGATCGGATCAACGCGCTGGAGAGCAAGGTGTCGCCGCTGCGCGACGACGAGCTGCGCGCCAAGACGGCGGAGTTCAAGCAGCGCCTCGACAACGGCGAGCCGCTCGACGATCTGCTGCCCGAGGCCTACGCGGTGGTCCGCGAGGCCGGCAAGCGCACGCTCGGCATGCGCCACTACGACGTGCAGATGATCGGTGGCATCGCGATGAACCGGGGGATGATCCTCGAGATGCGCACCGGTGAGGGCAAGACCCTCACGGCGACCACGGCGCTGTACCTCAACGCGCTGCCGGGCCGCGGCGCGCACCTGGTCACGGTCAACGACTACCTGGCCACGCGCGACGCCGAGTGGATGGGGCAGATCTACAACTTCCTCGGGCTCTCGGTCGGGGCGATCGTGCACGGGCTCTTCCACCACGAGCGCCAGAAGGCCTACCGCGCCGACATCACCTACGGGACCAACAACGAGTTCGGCTTCGATTATCTCCGCGACAACATGAAGGAGACGATCGAGAAGTACGTGCAGCGCGATCTGTGGTACGCGATCGTCGACGAGGTCGACTCGATCCTGATCGACGAGGCCCGGACCCCGCTGATCATCTCGGGTGAGAGCGCCAAGCCGGCCGAGCTGTACAAGACCGTCGACAAGGCGATCCCGCACCTGCGCCGCGACCTCGACTACACGGTCGACGAGAAGGCCAGCGCGGTCCAGCTGACCGACGCGGGCGTCGATCGGATCGAGAAGCTGCTCGGCTGCCAGAACCTCTACGCGAAGGAAAACATCGAGCTCAAGCACCACGTCGACCAGGGCCTGCGCGCGCACGTGCTCTACAAGCGCGACGTCAACTACCTGGTCGAGCGCGGCGAGGTCGTGATCGTCGACGAGTTCACCGGCCGCAAGATGGAAGGCCGGCGCTGGAGCGACGGTCTGCACCAGGCGATCGAGGCCAAGGAGAACGTGCCGATCCAGCCCGAGTCACAGACGCTCGCGACCATCACGTATCAGAACTACTTCCGTATGTACAACAAGCTGGCGGGCATGACCGGCACCGCCGACACCGAGGCCGAGGAGTTCCACAAGATCTACAACCTCGATGTGATCGTGGTCCCGACCAACAAGCCGGTGGTCCGCAAGGATCAGGACGACCTGGTCTACAAGAACGAGCGCGGCAAGTTCATGGCCGCGGTCAAGCAGATCCGCGAGTGCCACGAGCGTGGGCAGCCGGTGCTGGTCGGCACCACCAGCGTCGAGAAGTCGCAGGTCATGCACCAGCTGCTCGATCGCGCCGGCATCCCGCACTCGGTGCTCAACGCCAAAAACCACGAGCGCGAGGCCTATATCGTCGCGCAGGCGGGTCGCAAGCACGCGGTCACGGTCGCGACCAACATGGCCGGCCGCGGTACCGACATCATCCTCGGTGGCAACGCGGAGCTGATGGCCAAGGCCAATTTCGATCCGGACAAGAACCCGGCCGAATATCAAAAGCTCTACGAGGGGCTCAAGAAGCAGAGCGAGGCCGAGAAGCAGGAGGTGCTCGCGCTCGGCGGGCTGTTCATCCTCGGCACCGAACGGCACGAGAGCCGGCGCATCGACAACCAGCTGCGTGGCCGCGCCGGTCGCCCTGGCGACCCGGGTGCGTCGCGCTTCTACCTGTCGCTCGAAGACGAGCTGATGCGCATCTTCGGGGCCGATCGCATCACCGGGCTGATGGCGCGGCTCGGCATGGAAGAGGACGTGCCGATCGAGGCGCCGATGGTCAACAAGGCGATCGAGAACGCGCAGACCAAGGTCGAAGCCATGCACTTCGACACGCGCAAGAACTTGTTCGAGTACGACAACGTGATGAACGAGCAGCGCAAGGCCATCTACGCGCTGCGTCGGCAGATCCTCGAGGGCCGCTACCTGCCCGAGATCCTCGACGACGAGGCCCGCAAGGAGCAGAAGCACAAGCTGCCGAAGCCGCCCGAGAGCTCGGGCCCGCACACGATCGCGTCGCTGAGCAAGACCAAGCGCGATCGGACCGTGGCGATCATCGATCACCACAGCCGCGAGCAGCTGCGCAAGGCCGGGCTCGATGCCGATGTCCAGGATCCGTTCCCGCCCGGCGGCGTGACGGCCCACGAGCTGACCCACGACCTCTACCGCCACTACGGCGCGATGGTGCGGCTCGACGACGTTGCGACCGATCGCAACAAGGTCATCGCGCGCGCGCTCGAGGTCGTCGCGGCCTCGCTGATCCAGCAGCGCGAGCGCATCCACGATCTCTGCCACGAGCACGTCGAGAAGGCCGTCGCCGAGCTGTGCCCGGAGGACGTGCACCCCGACGAGTGGGAGCTCGAGGAGCTCGAGAAGCTCATGAAGGATCGGTTCCGCGTGCGCGTGGACCTGTCCGACATCCAGGACGACGTCGAGCAGGTCGTCGACAAGTGCTGGGATCAGGTCGAGGCCTCGCTGCTCGCCCGCGAGCAGGAGTTCGGCCTCTACGTGTTCTTGTACCAAGTGCGCCGCATCTACCTGCGCGAGATCGACGAGCAGTGGATCCAGCACCTCAAGAACATCGAGCAGCTGCGCGCGGGCATCGGGCTGCTCGGCTACGCCAACAAGAACCCGAAGAACGCCTACAAGATCGAGGGCTTCGCGTTGTTCCGGGCGATGTGGGAGAACATCGCGCAGACCGTGCTCGATCAGGTCCTGCAGATGCGCCTGAGCGAGGAGGACAAGCGCCGCGCCGAGGAGGGCGCCGAGTACGAGAGCACCTTGACTCGCGCCTCGCAGCGACGCGAGCGTTCGACCGCGACGCAGCGGCAGAGCGGTCAGCTCGAGAAGCTCGACGCGGCCGCCAAGGCGGCGGTGGCCAAGCTCAAGGCCGCGACCATGGGCGCGCCCGAGGCCGGTGCTTCTGCGGCTGCGTCTGCTGCTGGTGCTGCCGCGCCACAGCGCCGGCCCCCGGTGGCGCCGCCACCTCCGGCCCCGAGCGTCGACGCCACGATCGAGGCCAGCGTCGCGCAGGCGATCGCTGCGGCGAAGGTCCAGAAGGACGGCGCCAAGAAGTCCGGCCGCAAGCGCCGTAGCAAGAAGGTCGAAGAAGGCGCGACCGAATAGGGCTTCCTTTGCCCCCCGCGGCCGCCTCAGCTTAAAAGGAAAGAGGTCGGTGTTTGCCACATCACCGACCTCTTTCCTTTTGGCTGCCCGCCGCCTTTGCCCGGCACCTCGAGAGAGGTGGCTTCTCCGGGCTGACAAGTCAGATCGCGCTGTATCGTGTGCCGCGGGCTTTTCCTTGCCAGGTGACGCGCTCGTCGTCGATCAACCGCGCCACCGCTTTGCGAACCTGCAGAGAGGTGCCGCCGACATGGTTGCGGATCTCCGTGGCGGTCACGGCGTCCTCGGACTCTTGGATGAACTCGAGCACGCGCGCGTCGTACTCGCGTCGTCCGGCAGCTGTCCGAGTGTTGACGTCATCGGGTGTCTCTGCGTTGGCAGACGAGCCCGAGGCAGCAGCGAGGCTGCGCTCGTGTTCGTGCCCCGCATTGATCACCTCGCCGACGGTGACACTCGAGAGCAGGCCGGAGAACTGACCCTTGCTGAGCTTCGATAGCTCGGCGAGGGTCATCTCTGGATGTGAACGGATTAGCTCGAGAAAGACGGACCTCTGCACGTCCCTCACGGCTGCGGACATTTCGCGTTCGAAACTCGACACGACGAGAACGTAGCAGCTTTGGGTTGCTAAGACTACGGTCGATTCGCGCCTAGACGCCATTTTTTGCTTACGCCTGCTGTTCTACTCAAAAAGACTCACTCAATTGGCCACTCTCGGCCATTGACTGCTCGGGGCGGCCCAGCCGCGAATTGTGCCCAAATACGCGGTTTATGGGGCGATTTGGACCACAATGGACGCTCTCGAGGCAGCATGATTGGGCCGTGTGCTGCACGGCGAGCGGCCCGCAGGCTTCCTGTACAGCCTGACCGGTGACTGGATTCGCCTCACTACGTAGAGCGGACTCGCACTGTGATCATAGCGAGTGGGCGATTATGCGCACCGTGCGGTCGATCGCGATGACGGTGTGCTCCCGGCCCGAATTGGCGCGACAGTGCACCGATCGCGCCACGCGCTGGGCGTGACGCAATCGACGACAATGTTAGATGAACAACGTGCAGATCAGCCGTGCTCGGCCAGCCAGCGCAGCACCTCGTCGTGCCACTGCTTGGAATTGGCCGGACTGAGCACCCAATGGTTCTCATCGGGGAAGTGCAGGAAGCGGCTCGGGATGCCACGGCGCTGCAGCGCGGTGAAGGTCGCGAGGCCCTGCTCGACGCCCACCCGATAGTCGAGCGAGCCGTGCACGACCAGCATCGGTGTCTTCCAATTGCTCACATGGTCGACCGGGTTGAACCGCGCATAGGCCTTCGGGTCCGCGAACTCGGGTGCCCGATGCTCCCACTCGGGGAACCACAGCTCCTCGGTCGCGTAGTACATGATCCGCTGATCGAAGATGCCGTCGTGATTGACCAGGCAGCGGAAGCGCTCGGGCCAGTTGCCGGCGATCCAATTGATCATGAAGCCGCCGTACGAGGCTCCGAGCGCGCAGACCCGCTCGCCGTCGAGCCACGCGTACTGCTCGATCGCAAACGCGAGGCCCTTCTGTAGATCTTCGAGCGGCTTGCCGCCCCAGTCGCCGGCGATCGAGTCGGTGAAGGCCTGGCCGTAGCCGGTCGAGCCGTGGAAGTCGATCATGATCGTGGCCCAGCCCGCGCCTGCGTAGGTCTGGGGGTTCCAGCGGAAGTGGAACTGATCGCCGAACGAGCCCTGCGGTCCGCCGTGGATCAGGAACGCGACCGGGTACTTCTTGGCGGGGTCGAAGTCGACGGGCTTGGTCACCCAGCCGTACACGGTCTCGCCGTTCCAGCCCGGGAACGAGAACTGCTCGGCCTCGCCGACGCGCGCGCGGGCCATCAGCGCGTCGTTGTGGTGGCTGAGCGGCTTGGGCTCGGCCTCGGGCTGGCCGAGCGTGAGCGTGTGCAGCTCGGCCGGGTGGCGGAGATCGTGGCGGGTGAACACCAGCTGCTCGGCGCCGAGGCTGAGATCGCCGACGGTGCCCGACTCGACCAGCGCGGTCGGGGTGCCGGAGGCGAGGTCGATCGCGAACAAGCGCGTGTACCCGAGCTCCTGCGCGGTCGCGTAGGCGTGCGTGGGGCCGAGCTCGAAGTGGCCGATCGAGCGATCCCACTCGCCGGTCACCGATCGCGGCTCACCCTCGACGCCCGCGCCGGTCCAGCTCAGGGTCGTGAGCGCGAAGCGATCGGCCTCGTAGCCAGGTCGGGCCATGGCCAGGTAGACGAGCTGCTTGCCGTCGGCGGAGAAGCGCGGGTGCGTGTCCCAGGCGGGGTTTTGCGTGAGCCGGGTCGGGGTCGCGGAGCCGTCGATTGGAGAGTGGTAGAGATCGAAGTTGGTCGACCACGACTCGCCGCCGCCACCGTTGGCGTCGCGAGCCGCGAACACGATGCCCTTGCCGTCCGGCGTGAAGGCCCACTCCTCGGCGCCGCCGAACGGCTTGGACGGGACATCGGCATCGAGGCCGCGCGAGACGATCGTGACGGGACTGCGTGGATCGGTCGCGGTGACCAGCAGCATCGAACGACGGTGATCCTTCCAGGTGTCCCAGTGGCGCACGAACATCCGATCGTAGACGACCCCGGTCGCCGGATCGGCCTCGACGGCGTTGGCTCGCTCGACGCTGCAGGCGAGATCGGGGCAGTCGGGGTAGAGCTCGGCCGAGATCGCGAGGTGCTTGCCGTCGGGTGCGAGCAGCAGGTTGGAGACCGGGACCGGGAGCTCGGTGATCTGCTCGACCGGCCCGGCGCTGGTGCCTGTGATCGCGCGACGAAACACCTGGCTGGTGCCCGCGCGCGAGGACACGAAGTAGAGGTGCTTGCCGTCGGGCGACCAGCGAGGCTGGGCCGCACCCTTGGGGTGGCCGTCGATGCGGGTCGGCTCACCCCCGGCGACCGGCTGCAGCCACAGGCTCGTGCGGCCCTTGTTGGCTTTCATGTCCGTCTCGCGCAGCACGTAGGCGACGAGCGTGCCGTCGGGTGAGAGCGTGGGGCTCGACACGCGATCGACCTCGAGCAGATCGAGGACCGAGAACGGGTGATCGCCGGACGGAGCGATCGGGTCGAGCGCCACCGGGTCGGCCTCGAGATCGACGGGATCAATGCTGGGGGTCTTGCCGACGGGCACCGACGAAGGCGGGCTCGGATCGGCCGGCTTGGGCTTGGCGTCCTGCGGCTGATCGAGCGGAGAGCAGGCGAGCAACAGCACGGACGCGAGCGCCGACGAGAACGAGGAGCGGAGCATGGGCGCAGGCTAAAGCGCGAGCGACAAAAGATCCATTTGGGTTTGCGCAGCGTCGGTGTTGCGCCGATGCGAACGTGCTGCAATCCTGCGAAGGTGAGGACGCTGCACTGGCTGTCGCTCGTGTGTTTGTTCCCTTGTTCCGTGATGGGTTCGGTGACGGCGTGCGGATCGCCGGCCGAGCCGATCGCTCCGACCGAAGTGGCCGTGCCCGAGCCACCGAGCGTCGCTGCCCACGTGCGCGGGCAATTGCTCGGTCACGACGGCAAGCCAATCCCGTTCGCGCAGGTGCACGTGACGGTGGTCGGTGGAACGCCGAATGTGATCCCGGTCGCGAGCGACGGCAGCTTCACGATCGACCTGCCCAAGCCCGAGTGGGTCACGCTGCGGATGACCGGCGTCGCCCATCAGGAGCACTCGATTCGCTTCCTGGTCGAGAGCGGCGAGCAGGCGCTGTCGGTGCGACTCGGCACCTACAAGCGTCCGGACGCGCTCGAGAGCCTGACCGGGTTCGGTCGCTTCGACGGCGAGGGCAAGCGCGTGAACCTGACCTTCACGCAGCGCGAGGACGGTCGCTGGGTGACCAAGGTCGAACGTGGTGAGACCCACGGCGCGGCCAAGGAGTTTCACTACCAGCTGGCGACGGCGACCAGCGTCGGCCGAACGATCAACGGGACCCAGGCCGATCGCTACGAGTACGACGGCGGCGGCGACTACTTCAGCGTGGTCACGCTGCCCGAGCAGGGCGCGTTGGAGCTGGTCTACGATCCGAGCGCGATGCCGCCGGCCGGGGCCACTCGCGAGGTGAGCTTCGCCGATCCGGCCTCCATGATGGCCAAGACCGCGACGCTGGCTCAGCAGATCTCGACGTGGCGCGTCGACTCGCGCGAGGCGGCGGTGAAGAAGAAGCAGAGCACGCCGAGCGCCAACCTCGGGGAGCTGTTCGACGAAGCCAACGTCGAGCTGCGCGATCGCTACCTGCAGGCTGCCGAGGCCGAGGCTGATCCGGTGCTGCGCAGCATGCTGTGGGTCGCGTGGGGTTCGACGCTCGAGATCGATCCGACCCCCGAGGACCGCAGCAAGTGGGGCCCACAGGCGCAGGCGATGATCCAAGCGATCGGGCCGCGCGATCCGGTGTGGGCGATGGAGGAGTGGGCGATGGCGCAGGTGCTCGCGCATGTCGACGAGCCGCAGTACTTCACGATCGCAGCCGCCGAGCACCCGGACGCGAGCGTCGGCGTGGCGCTGTGGCTGGCGGTGTTGATCCGCGCCGACAAAGCCGGCGATCTCGAGCGCGCGAGCGAGGCCAAGACCGCGCTGACCAGCCCGCGCTTCGCCGAGGTCGAGATGATCGCGTTGGCCAAGATGTACGACCCCGAGCGGCCGACCGCGCCGGGTCGCACGGTCCCGGACTTTCGCGTGCGCTCGTCCGACGGCAAGACCGAGCTCAGCGCGGCGAGCCTGCGCGGCAAGACCTACGTGCTCGACTTCTGGGCGACCTGGTGCGGGCCGTGCATCGCCGAGATGCCGCGCCTGCACGCCGCCTATGCGCAGCTCAACGGGCAGGCGCCGGTCGAGGATCGCAAGTATCGCGCGGTCGCGGAGCCCAAGCTCGAGCTGATCTCGATCTCGTTCGATCACGATCCGAAGCTCGTCGAGAAATTTCGCAAGGAGCAGTGGCCGATGCCGTGGGCGCACGCGGTGCCGGACGAGGCCACGCACAAGCAGCTCAACGAGGTGTTCGGGATCGTGGGGATCCCGACCATGGTCCTGGTTGGGCCCGATGGGGTGATCTTGGCCAGCAGCCCGCGGCTCGATGGCGGGAATCTCGGGGAGATCGCCGCGGCGCACCTGAAATAGCTCCAGGAACGGGATCCGCGAGCGCGACATCGAGGTAGACCCCGGCGCAGCTTCCGTCCTATCGTCATTGCGGGTTCGGGGGAGCCCGTCGGGATGCGTCGCTTGCACCTACAGGCCGGCATTGTTCAGCCGCGGAGCGGCGTGAAGCCAATCTCGGTCGCGCTGGTCGGTCTGCTCGCCTCCGCGTGCACGCTCGAGTTGGTCGACACCTTCATCGGTGCGGGCGAGCAGGCCGACGGCGAGAGCGGTGAGCTCGACTCGCAAGGTGACGCTGGCGACGCCGACGAAGGCGGCGGCGAGTACGGCGAGGAGGGCAGCAGCGATCCGGAGCTGCCGCTGTTCGACGTCGGCGGCGGTGACGGTGACGGCATGCAGGTCTCGTCGTGTCAGCTCGCGGCCGAATTTCCCAGCCACCTCGGCTGCGAGTTCTTCGGCATCGACGTCGATGGTCCGGGCCTGTTCGACTACGAGCCGTTCGGCTTCGTGGTCATCAACCCGCTGCCCGAGCCGGTCAGCGTCGTGTTCGAGCGCTACAACGGGCGCGAGTGGGGGCTGGTCGCGGACGCGACGATCGCCAGCGGGGAAGAGCACGTGTTCCTGCCCGCGCACAACCAGGCGCTGGGGACGGGGGTGCACACGGGCGCGACGCTGCGCATCGTCAGCGATCAACCGATCGTGGTCATCCAGGCCCACCCGGCCGCGGGCAAGGCGATCAGCGCGAGCGCGACCATGCTGCAGCCGATCACCGCGTGGGCGAGCACGACCCCGGTCGCGGGCTGGCGCACGCATCAGGGCGTGGGCGAGCGGGCGTACTTGGCTGTGGTCGCGCGGACCTCCGGCACCACGATGGTGCTGGATCCCACCTTCGAGATCTCCGGTGCGCCTGCGGTCTGGCTGGATCGCTGGATCGATGTCGACGACGACGGCGAGCTCGAGCTGATGCTGCCGCTCGAGCCCGGTGAGCTGCTGCGCCTCGACGCGGGGGCGATCGACGCGGCCGAGGTCGATCATGGGACCAGCGGCTCGATCGTCGGCTCGGGTCAGGAGCACCTGACGTCGGCGTTCTCGGCTCACACCTGCGCGGCGATCCCCGACTACGACGGCTCCTGCGGGCACATGCAGGAGCAGCTGTCGGC